>JAOUDR010000622.1 GCA_029859185.1 Gemmatimonadota bacterium | reverse complement strand
AGATCGCGATCCTCACCAGGGCACTTCCCGTGCTGCGCGACGCGTTGGTGGAGCACGGCCTGCTCGTCGTGATTGCGTACCATTCGGGGGAAGATCGGGTCGTCAAGCACGCCTTCCGCGACTGGGCCCGCACCTGCCGTTGTCCTCCGCGTCAGCCGGTTTGCACCTGCGAAGGGCGCGCCTACGGACGGCTGGTGACGCGGCGACCGATCGAGGCCGACGCGGAAGAGATCGCGGACAACCCGCGCGCTCGGAGTGCGCGACTGCGCGCGTTCGAGGTCGTCCGTGGCGCCTAGGTCATCCGTGGCGCCTAGGTCATCCGCGGCCCCCGAGTCATCCGTGGCCCCTGAGTCCTCCGTGGCCCCTGAGGTCCTCCGTGGCCCCTGAGGTCATCCGTGGCCCCTAGGGGTCGGTTCTGGCTCATCGTGTGGCTCGGTTTTGCCCTCGGCATCCTAGCCTGGGTCAACGCGCGTCAGACGGCCAGCGTGATCCTCGCGCGGGAGCTGCAGGACGCCCGCGCGGCCCGCGGTGCCGCCGAGGCGGAGCGCGCGGCGCTGCAGCGGCGCATGCGGGAAGCGACCAGCCGTGAGGTGCTGATCCCGCGCGCGACGGCGCTCGGGTTGCGCGAGCCCGCGGATACGGAAATGGTGACGCTCCGGCCTGGCCCCGAACGGGAGCGGTGACACATGGCGCGCTCGGAGAAACGGCTCTGGGTGGTGGGCGCGTCCCTCGCGGTGGGATTCGCCGCGCTGGTGGCTCGGGCCGCCCAGATCCAGCTGATCGATGGCGGGACCTACGCGGCCCGCGCCGAGGCGCAACGAACCGGTTCGATCAGCTTGCCGGCGCGCCGCGGCGCCCTCTACGACCGGAACGGGGTTCCGATTGCGGCCACCATTGAGATCTATCACGTGGGCCTCGATCGCGACGAGCTGCGCGATCCCGCCACGGACGTCCCGATCATCGCCCGCCACCTTGGCCTCCCGGAACGGGAGATCCGGCGCCGGCTGCGGAAGTCCTACGCGCACTTCGAGGGCCCGTTCTCGGCGGCCCAAGTACTCCCGCTCCGGGGGCGTCCCGGGGTGTACCCGACGTCTGACCTGGTGCGGAGCTATCCCGACCCCGACTTTGCGCGCGCGGTGATCGGCCGGCCGGCGGAAGGCGGACGACCGTCGAGCGGGTTGGAGCGTGAGCTGGATACGTTGCTCGCCGGCGTGCCGGGGCAGGCCGTGGTGATCAAGGATGGGCGCGGTCGGCAGTTGGAGTCGCCCGGCCGGCTCCAGCAGTTCCCGGTGCCGGGACACGACGTGGTGCTCACGATCGACGCGACGCTGCAGGACATTGCCGAAAGCGCCCTCGCCGAAGCCATCGACCGGCTGCATGCGGATGGCGGTGACGTGGTGATGCTCGATCCCCGGACCGGTGAGGTGCTGGCACTCGTGTCGCGGTCGGCGACCGGGGCGAGCACGGCCAGCGGGCTGACGTCGGCCTTCGAGCCAGGGTCGACGGCGAAGCTGTTCGCGGCCGCCGCCCTGTTGGAGCACGACCTGGTCGCCGGCGATGACAGCGTATACGGCGAGCGCGGGGTGTGGGAGCTGCCGCATCGGACGATCCACGACGACCATCCGGAAGACCTCCCGCGCTGGATGTCGCTCGCCGACGCCATTCGGGTCTCGAGCAACATCGGCACCGCGAAGTTCGCGCAGCGGCTGACGCCGTCCCAGCAGTACCGGATGCTGCGAGCGTTCGGCCTGGGAACGCACACGGGGGTCGAGTATCCGGCCGAGTCGCCCGGGCGGCTGTACCGCCCGGACGCGTGGAGCGGCACGAGCGCGCAATCGGTGGCGATCGGGTATGAGATCTCGGTCACCCCGCTGCAGCTGGCGCAGGCCTACGCGGTCATCGCGAATGACGGGATCCTGCTGCGACCCACCCTCATCAAGCAGATCCGCGATGCCCGTGGTCGCGTCGTGTACGACCATCGCGCGGAGCCGGTGCGACGGGTGGTACGGCCGGACGTTGCCCAGGCGCTGCGCGAGATGCTGCGCGGGGTCGTTGCCGAGGGCGGCACCGGTGTCTCGGCCGCGATGCGCACCTACGAAGTCGCCGGCAAGACCGGCACGGCGCGGCGGGCCCGCCAGGGTGGGTACGATGGTGCCGGGCTCACGGCGGTCTTCGCCGCGCTGTTTCCTGCGGAGGACGTGCAGCTCGTGACGGTCGTCAAACTCGACGCGCCGCAGGGGGGCTACGCCGCGCTGACGACCGCACCGCTCACGCGCCGGATGCTCGAGCAGGCGCTCGCCGCTCGGTCCGAGGGCCTCGATCGGGGTCCCTTTGCGCGCGAGGCGCGTGGACCCGCAACCGGGCCTTACCGACGACATGCCGGTGACAGTCCACGGAACGTCGTGGCGTGGCCCATCGTGGTCGCGTCGGACTCCGTGCCGTCACGCCGGATCCCCAATGTCTCGGGTCTGCCGCTCCGCGAG
>JAOUDR010000618.1 GCA_029859185.1 Gemmatimonadota bacterium | reverse complement strand
GCAAGCCCAGCCTGGCGGAACCGAGACACGGCAATGACGCGCCGTCCCCTGCCCGCCTCGTCCGACGCGCGGCGCGCCAGCCGGGCGAGACTCGGCCCCATCTTCCCACCTGCGCCGAGGATGACCAGATCCCCCTCGAGCACCGCTATCGCCGCGGTATCTGCCGGCGTGGGGCGCGACAGCCGCTCCTCGAGGTCGGCCTCGGAGCGGGGTGGGGTGGGGTCGGTAGACACGCGCTCGAATATGCCGTCCGGACACGACCCGCGCACGCCCGCCGCCGGCCGCACACCGCCTCACGGTTGCGGCCGAGTCAAGGCCGGAACATCGGCGGATCGACGGGTCGATGTATGGAGGGCTAGGCCCGTAGCGCGCGGTCGCGGATGCGATCGCCCAGCGCCTGGAGTTGCTCCTTGGTGTGTCCTTCGAAGCTCCGGGCGCAGACGCCGCCGTATGCCCCACAGAGCTTCTGACAGGCCGGACCGCGCACCATCTGATCGGCCATCTCGAACAGGACGTTGTCTTCCTTCTGGATGTGGCTTCGGATGAGGTTCACATATCCGGCAGCGGCATTGCGCAGGGTAGCCCGCGCGTCAGCGTTGCCCGCGCGCGCCCCGTCCAGGGCACCGGCCATGTGCTGTGCGAAGGCGCGCCCCTGTCGGTGTTCGGCCAGCATTACGGCAATGGGGCCTTGATCGTGCGGCAGGCCCGCCTGCTCGAGCTCGGGGAAGAGCAAGTCTTCCTCTTTCCCGTGGTGGCACGCGTCGGCGAAGAGCCGGATGAACGTCACACAGTCCTGAAAGGCGTCGAGGTCCCAGCGTTCGGCCGCCGCCGCGGCGATGAGGGTCTGCATGGCGTCCGCGACGGCGAGGATCAACTCGTGCTCCTCACGCAGGCGCGAGGTGGCGGTTTCGGATGTTGCGTCGGTCATGGGGTGGCCTTCAGGATGGTTGCAGGAGCCGCTCGACCAGTCGAGCGAGCGGATCGAGAGCCGCGTGGATGTCCGCCGGGATGACGCGCACCGGCGGCGGGCAGCGGAACAGCCGGTTGCGATAGGCCGCGAGCAGCAGGAGCTGCGTCTGCTCCGCAGCGGTCAGCGTGATGCCGATGGTCTCGCGCGCGACCGCGCGCGAGCGGCGGCAGGCAAACGCGCGGTCCTCCCATCCCCGGTGCATCCCCGGGCTCACGCACTCGAGCTCGTCCCCGCTCAGGAGATCGATGACATCCGTGAACTGGAGCACCTTCGGCACGTGGATGCCGTCCCGGTGGGGATCCACCTCCGGCGTCGGCGTGGCGAGCTGCGCGCCGATGGTGGCCGGGAACCGGTCCTTCACTGGCTGCAGCCGCTGGATGACGAGAATCTCCGCGGCGTGGAGGCCGAGATCGAGGGCCTCGATCAGGGCGACGAGATCCGCGCCGGCCCGCGTCTTGGCGTCCTGCGCCGCATGCCACAAGCGGCGCGCCTCGTCTTCTGCGCCGAGATCGATCGTCTTGGGCAACGGGTTGGTCGTCATGGCCGTGCTCCTCCCTCCGGCGCCACCCCCAGCACGGACCGATACGTCTCCGCCATGGTCGCGGGCACATGGCACTGACGGCACCGCTGCCGTTCGGGATGACTCGTGCGGATCTCCTCGCGGATCCCTTGGCCCGCATGGCACGCGGCGCAGTTCTCCCGCATCAGCAGACGATGTGGGATGGTCGGCGGCGCGCCGGGTGTGGCCCGCGAGCCGGCCCGGAGATTCTGCGGGAGTCCGATGAACCGCGTCGGCACGAAGAGCGCATCCGTCGCCACGAAGACGTGACACTGCCGGCAGCGCTCGGTCCCACCGACCTGCGCCGTGCCGACGTGCGGTGATGCCGGCGCTACCCCAGCACCGACGGCCTGGCCATCGGCGTCGTGGCAGGCGCTGCATGATGCACCGGGATCCGGGTGCGGCACCGTGGGCGGGGCGCCGTCGTATGCACGACGCGTCGCGCGCACCGTCCCGGACGTCCCGACAGCAACGCCCCGACCGGAATCCTGCGCACCCGGCCCGCACGCCGAGAGCACCACCACCACCGCAGGCAGCATCCGCATCAGACGCGCTCGATCCGGACCGCGCACTTCTTGAAGTCCGGTTGCTTGGAAATGTTGTCCATTGCGTCCAGCGTGACGAGGTTGATCAACCGACTCTCGTCGAAGAACGGCACGAACACCGAGCCGGCAGGCGGGTTGCCCCGCCCGTCCACCAGGACCGGTAGCTCGAGGCTCCCACGCCGACTGACGAGCCGGACCGGCTCCCCCGACTGCACGCCAAGCCGCTCGGCGTCGGCGCGGTTCACTTCGACGTAGGCCGCCGGCACCGCCTGGTGGAGCTGCTTCACCCGTCGGGTCATGGAACCGGTGTGCCAGTGTTCCAGCACCCGGCCGGTGCACAGCCAGAAGGGGTACTCCTCGTCCGGCGACTCCGCGGGCGGGTGCCAGGGACGCAGCCACACCGCGGCGCG
>JAOUDR010000619.1 GCA_029859185.1 Gemmatimonadota bacterium | reverse complement strand
CGCGTCGGCGATGCGTTGCGCGTCGCCGCGGCACGGGGCGGGCCCGCGATCGTCGTAACGGACGGCGAGCTGGATGACTTCGCGGCGCTACCCCAAGAGCTGCGTGAGCGAATACGGGTCGTGCTGTTGCCACGGCCTGCGAGGGCCGGACTGGCCGTCACGGACGCAGGCGTGCCGGAGCAGGTGCTGGCGGGTGACTCCATCCCAATCACCGTGGAAATTGCGGTGTGGGGCGGGCTCCAGGATTCGGTCGGTGAGCTGACGGTGCGTGAGGGTGCGCGGACCCTCGTCCGACGGAACGTGACGTTGCCCCCGGCGCCCGGTCGGGGGCGTCGCTCGGTGGTGCTGCCGCCCGGAGTGCTCGGCCCGGGTACGCACGCGCTGGAGATTGCCGTGCGCGCGCCGGGCGATCCCACGACGCGGGACGACGCCCGCCTCCGCCTCGTCGAGGTCACCGACCTGCCCGCGGCCGTGCTCGTCGCCCGACCACTCGACTGGGAAGCTCGGTTCCTGGCGCGCGAGCTGGTCGACGTGGTGCCGGGCGGCGTGCAGGCGTTCGGTGACCTCGGGAACGGGCGCTGGGTGGATCTGCGTTCGCAGGGACGCGTGAGCGCGGAGCGGGTGGAGGCGGCGGTGCGGGGCGCAGCGGTCGTCCTCGCGCGCGGAACGGTATCGGGAACGGGGGGCGCGCGACGGCTCTGGCGCTGGCCGGCCGAGGTAAACACCGGGCTCGATGGCGATTGGTATGTTGCCGCCGACCTCCCGGCATCCGTCCTGGTGCCTCGCCTTGGTGGGCTCGCGTGGGATTCCCTCCCACCCCTGGTGGGCGTGTTGCCCCATGAGATGGCCGGATGGCGGGCGGTGTTGACCGCGCGCCTCGGACGGCGCGGGGCGCAGCGAGTGGTGCTGGCGGCGCGTGACTCGGCGGGCCGACGCGAGCTCCTGAGTGCGGCCAACGGCTTCTGGCGGTGGGCGTTTCGCGGCGCGAGGGATCGCGAAGTGTATCGGGCGATGCTCTCGGCTGGGGTGGAGTGGTTGCTGGAGGGGAATCGGCGGGGCACGGTGACCGCCGTGCGGGCGGAGCCTGTCGTGCCGCGTGGCATCCCGGTGCCGTTCCACTGGATGTCGGGTGCGGCGCCGGAAGACTCGATCGCGATCGAGCTGGCGGGTCCCGACTCGACGATCCAACGGCGCGTGGTCTTCGGGGCCGATCGGACAGGATTCGTGGCGCTCGAACCCGGCGTGTACCGCTGGCGCGTGCGCGATCCGGTCCGGGCGGATGGGACCGTCGCGGTCGAGACATTCTCCCCGGAATTCGTGCCGCGCATACCGGTCGAGCCGGAGGAACGGTGGGTGGCCGCACAGCGGGCCCGCGTCGGGCTCAGGGAACTCTGGTGGGGGTTCGGCATCGCGATGCTCGCGTTCGTGATCGAATGGGCGTGGCGGCTGCGGCGGGGACTCCCGTGAAGCGCGGGCTGTGGCAGAAGCTCAAGGCCGTCGCGCTCACAGACGTGGGCGTCCTGGTCCGCGGGCTCGATCGGGACAGCCTGGAGCGCGTGGAACGCGTCCTCCTGGAAGCGGATTTTGGACCGGCGTCGTTCGCGCTCGTCGAGCGCCTCGAGGAGGTGATGCGTCGCGGGACGCTCAAGACCGAGGCCGCCCTCCGGGCGTGGCTGATCGCGGAGATCGCCGCACAGGTGCGGGACGCCGGCGTGGCCGACACGCTGCGCATGGCCGCCGCCGGGGAAGGCCCTACGGTGATGCTCGTGTTGGGCGTGAACGGGGTGGGGAAGACCACCCAGACCGCCAAGCTCGCGCACCGCCTGCAACGCGACGGCCGGCGCGTGCTGCTGGCGGCGGCGGACACGTATCGTGCGGGTGCCGTCGAGCAACTGGCCATCTGGGCCGATCGCCTTGGCGTCCCGTGTGTCACCGGTCAGCAGGGTGGCGATCCGGCGGCCGTCGCGTTCGACGCGATCGAGGCTGCCGCCGCCCGCGATGTGGATGTCGTCCTGATCGACACGGCCGGACGGCTGCACACCCAGGGCAACCTCATGGACGAGCTGCGGAAGGTGGTGCGGGTGGTGGGCCGCCGCCGCCCCGGTGCGCCGCACGAGAGCCTGCTCGTGCTCGACGGCACGGTCGGCCAGAACGCGATCCATCAAGGTCGGGCGTTTGCCGATGCGGTCCCGCTCACCGGCGTGATCGTGACCAAGCTCGACGGCACCGCGAAGGGTGGAGCCGCCGTCTCGGTGCGGCGGGAACTGGGGGTTCCGATCCGGTTCATGGGGGTTGGGGAAGGCCTCGACGATCTCGAGCCGTTCGACGCCGCGCGCTACGCCGAGCGGCTGCTCGCCGACTGATGGCGCTCGAACTCACGACCGCGGTGCAGTTCCTGCGCGGCGTGGGGCCGCGGCGGGCCGAGGCGTTCGCGCGGCTCGGCGTCCGCACCGTCGAGGATCTGCTGTACCATACGCCACACCG
>JAOUDR010000620.1 GCA_029859185.1 Gemmatimonadota bacterium | reverse complement strand
AGCCCCATCGCCGAGCTGAGTACCTCACCGCTTCGGACAATCGTCATCGGCAGAACCCGGATCGCGCTCTCGTGCCGGGACGGACAGTTCGGGGCGATCTCGGGGGCCTGCAACCACGCGGGCGGGCCGCTCGGCGACGGGCAGCTCGACGGGGACTACGTGGTCTGTCCCTGGCATCATTGGAAGTACCACCGGGCGACGGGCTGCGGCGAGCCGGGGTACGAGGACGAGGCGCTCCCGCGGTACGACCTCGAAGTCCGGGACGGGCATCTCTGGATTGATCTCGAGCCAGCGACGAAACGCAACCGCCTGCCGCACGAGCCTCATCCGCTGGCGCGTCCGGTGGTCCGCGAGCCGGGGCCGATTCGGGTCGCGGGTATCTCCACCACCGGAATGGACCTGGCTTACCCGCGGGTCTCAACTTCGGAGCTGCTGCTCGATGCATCGCTCCGCCGGGCCGAGGGGCAGGGTGCCGAGACGCGGCTGATCCGGTTGGCGGAGCTCAGCTTCCGGCATTGCGAGGGCTACTACTCCAAGGCGGCGCGGGCCTGCACCTGGCCCTGCTCGATCACCCAGATGGACCCGGACGACCAGCTCGACCGGGTTTACGAGGCGCTGGTGCACTGGGCCGACGTCGTCCTTATCGCGACGCCGATCCGCTGGGGCGTGGCGAGCTCGCTCTACTTCAAGATGTGCGAGCGGCTCAACTGCGTGCAGAACCAGGTGACCATCCGCAACCGGGTCCTGATCCGGAACAAGGTCGCCTCGTTCATCGTGACCGGCGGGCAGGACAACGTCCAGGGCGTGGTGGGCCAGCTGCTCACCTTCTTCGGAGAGCTGGGCTTCGTCTTTCCTCAGTTCCCGTTCATCGCCCACTCGCGCGGATGGTCCGCGGAGGACATGGAGAACAACGTCCGCGAGGTCCAGCAGAGTGCTGACCTCCGCGAGGGGGCGGAGGAACTGGCCGACCGCGCCATCCACGCGGCGCGCGAGCTGCTCGAGCGGCAACCGACCGCCGAGACGGTCGCGCACGGCGGCCGGAAGGCCAACCCGCTGATGAAGTGACGGGACGAGGCTCGCCCCTCGGTGACGCTATCGGGAACGGTGGAGCCAGAGCACCGCGGCCGAACCGGCGAAGGCAACCACGGCCATGATGAAAAGACTTGGGTCTCCGCCGTAGAAGATCCCGAGCTTGAGCAGGTGGGCGCCGATCGCCCCTGCCATGAGCACGACCCCGATCACCGCCCCCACCCGGAAGGTGCGTGGGACAACGAGAAGGATCGTGGTAGTGAGTTCCACGGCTCCGAGCGCGAACCGGCCCCACGGCTCCACGCCGACAATTGAGAAGAGGGCGACGGCGTCGGGGGCGCTGGTGAGTTTCGGGATGGCCGCCATGGCAAGGATGGCCGCGGGGACAAGCCGGACGATCCAGCTGACGATCGGGCGGGGCCAGGGCGGTGAATCGGTCGGAGGCAAGGGGGGCTCCAATCACGAGAGGGTGGATTGTGAGCGGCATGTCGCCGGGAGCCTGCTTCGGGCGATCGCGGATAGTCGTAGGATTCTGACCAGGAACCGTTTGGAATGACAGATGGAAGCCATCCGGCCGGGTGGGTATATCGTGCTCCCCAGATTGACTGTGGGTTCCCAGCAACAATAGGTGTTGCTCCACGGCCTCGCTGTGGCATGCCCTCGCGTGAGCGGTCATTCATAATGCCGTAATAACCTACCTTCCTGCACGCGGTGATGCCTACTCCAGTGCGGCGTCCGAGAGTAAATTACTCCATGGAATTGCTGTCCCGGGTGGTGTCGCTCCGGCACGCCCGGTCTGGTCCCTCGGAGGATTTCTCCATGCCCATCTCACGGCGCGCGCTCTCGGCCGCCTCACTCATCCTGCTCACCGGCATCACCCTGTCCTGCGCGAGCGGCGACAGCGTGACGGGGAACAACGGGACGCGGATCCTGGTGCCGGGATTGAACCTCTCGGCCACTCCGGCCGTGGTCATCCTCGATCCGAATGACCCCAACGCGCCCCGCGATCCTGTGACGCAGCAGCTGGTCGGCTCGACGGCGCTCTCGGCGATCGTGCTCGGCACCGACCTGGCGCCGACGGCAGGCGTCGGGGTGACCTTTACCTGCACGGCGGGCACGCTGACGTCCGGCGGGGTGCCGGTGACCACCGATGCAGCTGGTCTGGCCCCGGACGTCCTCAAGGTGACGGAAGGCGTGCCCTACCTGATCACGGTGACCGCTACGACGGCGACCGAATCCAAGACGGTGGACGTGATCGTTGACATCGCTCCGGTGGCGAATGCCGGCGCAGATCGGACGGTGGAATGTCCCGGTGCCGTGACGCTCGATGGGTCGACGTCGACCGATGCGAACTCCAGCATCGGGACCAATAATGACATCACCTCATTCGAGTGGTTCATCGGGCAGTCCAAGATCGCCGACGGCCCGGTGGCCCAGGTGACCACCCTGCCCATC
>JAOUDR010000617.1 GCA_029859185.1 Gemmatimonadota bacterium | reverse complement strand
GTTGCGCCTCGTGCGGGAGGATTCGGGTCAACTGCACCCATTACGATCCATACGCAGGAGATCTGTCGGGGTTTCCGGGGATGGTGTGCGGTGCGCTGTGGGCTGTGGGCTGTGGGCTGTGGGCTGTGGGCTGCGAGCTGTGAGCTGTGAGCTGTGAGCTGTGCGCGGGGCCGCAGGGCCGCCGTGTGGCAGCGCAGCAAGTGGCAGTGTGGCAGCGCGGCAGTGCGGCAGGCCGGTGCCGATTCAAGCCCGGGTCTACGTCCCGTCTATCCCGTCATCCCGTGATCCCGTCATCCCGAAGTCACCTCATCCCGCACTCTCCCGATACACCCATCCGCCCACCATGGCTGCGATGACCATCTCCACCAAGCCCACCACGCCCCAGGTGACGAGCATCCGCGTGGGATACATCCCGATCATGTAATAGCCGGTCAGGGACAGGAGGGTGCCACTGGCCCAGAGTCCGACAGCCACGATTGCCGCGGTTGTTGGTCCCGGGCCGAAGCGCGGACGGGCTGCGGCGTAGAAGAAGACCAGGGCCAGACCGACGATGAGGCTCATGACGATCGTGAGGGCCCACACGGCGGGGGTCATCTCCATGGACAGCCCCATGGCCCTGAGGGCCGCTTCCATGTCGCCCATGTAGAGCATGCTGGCCGCGCCCTCGATCAGCCATACGACAACGCCGGCGGCCACACCGCCCGCGAGCCAACGTCCCGTGTTGATCCCGCCCATGACTCCTCCTTGAAGAGATGGCGTGTCGCGACTACTTGTTGCCTTGGCGGGCGCTCTTCAGCAGCAGGTAGACAAAGCCGCCCCAGACGCCGCCGAGCACGATCACCATCATGATCCAGCCACTCGCACTCATCTATTGCTCCTTCGCGCCGACGCGCGCGGCCCACCAGCGGTTCAGCAGCAAGAGCACCACGATGAGGCCGCCCCACTGCAGGACGGTAGTTCCCACCGAGTAGGTGCGGAGGGGATTCCACCAGCCCTCCCGGTCGTAGTTGGTGGCGGACTGATAGAACCACCAGATCATCAGGGCCAGGAACTCGACGGGGACGACGAACCGCATGACGAACGTGAACCACCGGCCCACCGGATGTGGCTCGTCTTCGGTATTGATGACCTCGCGGCGGAAACGGTCGGTCCCGAACACGGCGACGGCGAGGGCGATGAACAGGCCCGAGACCATCAACCCGAGGCCCCAGACCCAGTCCTGATTCTGGAAGACGCCAAGCTTCCAGGCGGACGGGATGCCGAGGAGGAATCCCACCACCCCGACCAGCGGGACGGCGCGTCGGCGCGTGATGCCCAGGTCCACGCAGATGCGGGTGGACATCTCGATCATGGCAATCAGCGAGGACATCGCGGCGAAACTCAGGGCCAGGAAGAAGAGCGCGAGGAAGAACCGTCCGGCGGGGATCTGCTCGAACAACTTCGGGAGCCAGATGAAGGTCAGGCCCTCATTGCCCGCGCCGAGCGCCGCGCGCGCGTCCACTTCCGGGAGGACGGCGAATACGGTGCACATGACGGCGATGCCTGCGAGGAGCGACGCGGAGTAGTCGCCGAACGCTGTCGTATAGCTCGTCAGGACGAAATCGTCCCGCTTCTTCAGATAGACCCCATAGGTCATGACCAGCCCCCACGCGGCCCCGACGCTCCACGCCGACTGGCTCAGGGCCTCGAGCCAGACCTTGTGCGAGGCGAGCTGGCCCCAGTCGGGCGTAAACAGGAATCCGAGGCCTTTCATGGCGCCGGGAAGCGTCAGCGCGCGCGCGGCAGCGGCGATGAGCAGCAGGAAGAGCAACGGGATGAGGATGCGGTTGGTGCGCTCGATGCCCTTCACGACCCCGCGCGAGATGATGAGGCAGCCGATCGCCATGGCGGCGAAGTGGTACACCACTGGCTCGATGCTGCCCGTCGTGAACTGCTGCCAATAGGCCTCCGGCTCCGCGAAGTGTTGGGTGGAGCCGAGCGTCGCGACGAAGTACTTGAGACACCATCCCGTCACGACCGAGTAGTAGAACATGATGAACGCGGTGCACAGGCCCACGAAGGCACCGAGCCAGTTGTGTCGCGCCCCGATCAGGTGGCCGATGGCGCCGGCCGGGCCGCGCCGCGTGTGCTTGCCGAGCGCAAATTCGCTCAGCACGAGCGGGATGGACCAGGCGAACATGAAGACGAGCCACGCGATGAGAAAGGCGCCGCCGCCGTTGGCCGCCGCGACGCGCGGAAACCGCCAGATGTTCCCGGTTCCCACGGCCATGCCGATGGCGGCGAGGAGGATGCCCCACCGGGTGGCGAATTGCTCGTTGTTCTCGCTCATGCCGCTCCTCGGGGAGATTCACGGGGGAGACTGGAAACTGGCCATAATACGTGCCGGGGCGCGTGCCGCAAGAGCACCCCGCGGGCGCGCAGGGCCACGTTTCCTCTCCGCAACGCACGAACGCCCAGCCGATGGGCTGGGCGTTCGCAAATACGGTCGTC
>JAOUDR010000616.1 GCA_029859185.1 Gemmatimonadota bacterium | reverse complement strand
AAGCACGCCATACGCTTGACCGATGGCGGTGAGAACGCCGACGACTGCGCCTGCGGCAAGGCCGATGGTCAGGAACCGACCCAGCCCGGCGCGGGAGAGTTCCCGGGCGGACCAGAAGAGGAGGAGTCCCGACCAGGTGATGCCGAGCGCCCTGATGGCCAGCCATCCGTTGGCGGCGAAGAGGGCGGAGATGATCGAGACGCCGAGGTAGGCGAGCAGGTAGAGCTCAGGCCGACTCCAGGTCCACTCCCGTCGGCCCGGTATTACGAGCAGCGCGACCACGAGGGCGGTCGCGTGAAGCACGACCTCCTTTGGAAGGAAGAACCGGTCGAGTTCGAAGCTCCGGTGCGGGACGACCACGAGCACAACCGCAAACGCCCCCAGGATCAGGAGGATTGCGGCGAGTCGCTCGGCACGGCTGGCTGGCACTTCATGGACTCCGAGAATGGGAAACCGGAAGGGGGAATAGTATTGTGGCCCGCCGCCGGAGGAAACTAAGATTGACCATGTCCTTTCCGCCGTTGATCGGCACCGCAGCTCTGCAGGCCCGCCTGGGGAACCCCGCGCTCATCGTGCTGGATGCCAGCTGGTATCTCCCGGATACCGGGCGGGACGCCCGGGTGGAGTTCTCCGAGGGGCATATCCCAGGCGCACAGTTCTTCGATCTCGACCTCGCCAGCGATCACGCCACCGCCCTGCCGCACATGCTGCCAATCGCGGCCGAGTTCGAATCGGTGGCTCGAGGGCTCGGAATCTCCGCCGAGTCCGAGATCGTGGTGTACGACGGCTCGGGCGTGAACCTCAGCGCCGCGAGGGTGTGGTGGATGTTCCGGGCGTTCGGGCACGAGCGTGTTTCGGTCCTGGATGGAGGGCTCGGAGCGTGGCGGGCGGAACAGCGGCCACTGGAGGCCGGCGAGCCGATGCCGCGTGTGCCGGGGACGTTCCACGCGGTGCTCCGTGCTTCCTGCGTTCGATCACTCGATGAAATGGCGACCATCGTGGCGAGCGGTTCTGCGCAGGTGGTGGATGCCCGTCCCGAAGGGCGATTCCATGGGCGCGATCCGGAACCGCGCCCCGGGCTGCGCAGCGGCCGCATGCCGGGTGCGCTCAGCATCCCGTACGCCGAGCTCGTCGATGCGACGGGACGGATGCTCGGTGCCGTGTCGCTGCGCGAGCGGTTCCGTGGCGCGGGCGTTGATCTGACCGCGCCCGTGGTGGCGACGTGTGGCTCCGGGACTTCGGCATGCGCGGTCCTGCTTGCGCTGGAAGTGCTGGGCGCCCCCGCTGGGGCGTTGTACGACGGCGCCTGGACGGAGTGGGCCGGTCGCGATGACACGCCGGTGGAGGTGGGATGATTGAGGATCCGATGCCGACCCTGGAGACGGAACGGCTCGTCCTCCGTCCCTTTCGTCCTGGCGACGCGGCGGAGGTGCAGCGGTTGGCGGGTGAGCGGGAGATCGCGGCCGGCACCCTCACGGTGCCGCATCCCTACCCGGACGGGGCTGCCGAAGAGTGGATCGCCACCCATGCGGCCAACTGGGCGGAGCGGAAGGTGCTGACCCTCGCCGTCACGACGCCTGGTGACGACACGCTCGTCGGCGCCGTCGGCCTGATGCTGACGATGGCGGACCGCCGCGCGGAGCTGGGATACTGGATCGGGATTCCCTGGTGGAATCTGGGGTACGCGACCGAGGCAAGCCGGGCGATTATCGATTTCGGATTCGCCTCGCTCGGCCTGCACCGCATCATGGCGCAGCACATGGCCCGCAACCCCGGCTCCGGTCGCGTCATGCAGAAGCTCGGGATGCAGCAGGAGGGAATCCTTCGGCAACACACCCTCAAGTGGGGAGTGTTCGAGGATCTCGTCGTGTACGCCGTGCTGGCAGAATGACCAACCGCCCGATCGATGTCGTGGTGGTGGGCGCCGGGGCGGCGGGGCTGCTCGCTGCGGCCTTCGCGTCCGGTGACGGACGTCGCGTGGTGCTTCTCGAGCGGACTCGTGATGGCGGGCGAAAGATCCTCATCAGCGGCGGGGGGCGGTGCAACATCCTCCCGTCGGAAGTGGAGGCCGATTGGTTCGTCACCGACTCCTCCCCACATTCCCTCCGCAACATCCTCCGGAGTTGGCCGCTCGAGGCGCAGCGGCGGTTCTTCGAGGAGCAGCTGGGCCTGCCCCTGGCCTTGAGGAGGCATCAGGCAAACTGTTCCCCGCGTCCAATCGCGCGAGGGATGTGCGTGACAGGCTGATCGAACATGCGCGCGCCTGTGGTGTCGACATACGATTTGGTGCGTCGATGACGGGGCTGGCTTCCGCAGGTGAAGCGTGGGACGTCCGGCTCGATGACGGGGTCATATTGCGCGCGAGCAACGTCGTGGTGGCGACCGGCGGGCTCAGCGTACCGAACACCGGCAGTGACGGGACGGGGCTGCGACTCCTCGAAGCACTCGGACACACCCTGCACCCGACGTACCCGGCACTGCCGCCGCTGACGACAGGCG
>JAOUDR010000615.1 GCA_029859185.1 Gemmatimonadota bacterium | reverse complement strand
GGTGAGCTGCAGCGCTCCGCCGTCGCGATCACCCGGGCGGCGGAGTGGTTGGGCTGGCGTCCCGACGTGCCGTTGTCCGACGGACTCCGGCGTACGTACGAGTGGATTGCGGGGGTGGCGGCATGATGCTGCAGGTGGCGGGGGCCATCCCAACGAGCGCGTGGGAGATGGTCACCACGTCGTCCCCGGCAACCAAGGTCATCCTCGGGGTCCTGGCCTTCTTCTCGCTCCTCACCTGGTTCTTCATCGGACTCAAGCTCTGGCAGTTCCGGCGGGTTCGTCGTCAGGGCGACCGCGTGTTCGCCGCTCTCGAGCGCACGACGCGGCTGGACGATGCCTATCACGCGGTCGTGAAGCTGCCCCCGTCGCCGTACGGTCGCATTCTGCGGGAGGGCGTGAACTTCTTCGCGGAGCTGCGCCCGGGCGCCTTGCAGGCCACCGCCGACCCGGCGCAGTCGGTGCTGAGTGTGACCCAGCTCGAGGCCCTTCGGATGGTGCTGGCCAAGGAGATCAGCGGTGAGCGCGACGTGATGGCTCGCTATCTCCCCTGGCTTGCGACCGTGGGCTCGGTGAGCCCGCTCCTCGGTCTGCTGGGGACGGTCATCGGGGTGATGGATGCCTTCATCGGCATCGCGCAGGGGGGCTCCGGCAACATCTCGGCAGTGGCGCCCGGCGTGGCCGAGGCGCTCATCACCACCGTGGTGGGGCTCTTCGTCGCCATTCCGGCGGTCATCGCGTACAACATCCTCGTGAGTCGACTGGGGTTGTTCGCCGGCGAGCTCGAGGGTTTCGCCCAGGAAATCGTGGGTGCGTTGGCGCGCGAGGGGAGGCTCTAGCATGAGTGGCGGCGGTGGGCTGCGCGGACACGGTGAGCTGCCATTGCTCGCGGACATCAACGTGACGTCCCTCGTGGACATCGCGTTCACACTCCTGATCATCTTCATGATCACCGCGCCCATCATGCAGGGCGGGGTGGATGTGCAGCTGCCGCGCGCGGAAGCGCGGCCGCTGCAGCCGAAGGAAGGGCTGATCGTGTCGGTCGACCGCCAGGGGCGCGTGTTCGTCGATCGGGATCCCCTCACCATCGACGAGTTTCGGGCGGCGTTTCCCGCCATCGTGCGCCGGCGCACCCCGTCGGGCATCTACCTGCGCGCGGATTCGCGCGCCAACTACGGTCAGGTGGTCCGGGTCCTGGCCATCATGCGGGCCGCGGGAGTCGGAGACGTGGGGCTCGTGACGGAGTCGGAGGAGTTCGGGCAGTGAGGAAGCTGGGTGCCGGGCGGCGCCCGATGGAGGCCGCCTCGCGCGGCGGGACGATCGCCTTCACCACGACCGCCGCGGTCCACGTGATGGTCGGGATTGCGGTGTTTGCCACCCCGGGTCGTCCCACCCCGCCGCTGCCGCCGGTGTACCGTGTGGAGCTCGTGGCGGCCCCGAGGCCGGAACCACAGGCGCGGCGTGCCCCGCAGGCCGTCCAGCGGCCCGCGGAACAGCCATCGCCCTCGCCACGGCCCGCGCGCCGGACCACGGTGGCACCCACGCCGCCACCGCCTGAGGCGCAGCCGGCCGAGCGCGAGCCGGCCCCGCGTACGACCCCGAACGCGGAACCGTTGCCGGACGAGAAACCGTCCACCGGGGCGGATCCCGCGACGATCAAGGTGGAAGGGGAAGCGTTCCCCTATCCGGAGTATCTTCGGAACATCGTGGCGCAGGTCTACCGGCGGTGGCAGCGACCCTCAGGGAACGTCGCCCTCAAAGCGGAGGTGCTGTTTCTCGTACACCGCGACGGCTCGATGTCCAATCTCCAGTTCGTGACGCGTTCGGGGAGCTTCGCGTTCGACCTCGAGGCCCAGGGCGCCATCGAGGCCGCGGCATCCTCGAATACGTTCGGGCCGCTTCCGGAGGGCTACGCGAACGACGTCCTGCCGGTGAGCTTCTTCTTCGACCCGCAGCGCGCGCGATGAGGCGGGTCCTGCTGGGCACCGGCCTGGTGCTGGCCGTGGCCGCGCCGCTCCGCGCGCAGGACACCGTGCCGGTCCGGGAAGGCGTGCGGGTGGGGATCACCTACCAGCCAGGGGTGCGTCCCGGAATGCTCGTCCTCGATGGCCCGGGTGACGTCTGGCTCGATTCCGTCCGGACCATCCTCCGGCGGGATCTCGACTTCAGCGATCTGTTCGAGATGATCACCCTCCCGCCCAACGACACCACCGAGCTTGGCATTGGGACCGGTGGGTCGGCGGGGGAGTTCGTGAACTACGGACTCTTCGGTGCCCTCGGCGCGGATTTCACCGTGCGGGTCCGCCCCGGCGAGCCGCTGACGGTGTTCGTCTACGATGGGCGGGCGGAGGCGGTCCGTCGGGAGCTGACCCCGTCCGTGCCGCCGCTCGAAGATGGCGGCTTTCGTCTGGCGGTCCATCGTGTGGCCGACGAGATCGTGCGGGCGGTGTCCGGCCAGGCCGGGATCGCGGCGACGCGCTTCCTGTTCCTGCAGCGAGGGCGGGTC
>JAOUDR010000613.1 GCA_029859185.1 Gemmatimonadota bacterium | reverse complement strand
ACGACCGGCGTCGCCGAGTTGATGATCTGGAGCGATCAGCGAGACGATCGTTAGGGGAGCAGGAGCCAGGCCCGGTCCTTCTCGCTGCCCCCTTGCCCCTCTCCCCCTCCTACTGCGCCCCTCCCTGCAGACGCCTCACCACCAGGGCCGTGAGGTTCAGCGTCGGGTCGGCGGACATGACGTTGTTGCCGGGCGCTGCGACGTCGAACACCAGGCCGAGGTTCCGCTCCGCCCGAATCCCGTCCACGACGGCCTGGATCCGCGTCTGCAGCGGCGCCATCAGCTCACGCTGCCGCTGCTCGGCACGGGCCTGCGCATCGGTCGTCCGCTGCTGGTACTGTCGATTCAGCCGCTGCAACTCATCCTGCTTCTCCTGGCGTGCCGTCGGCGAGAGACCGATCGACGTCTGATCGAAGGCCCGCAGCGCCGAGTCGAGCGTCTGGGACAGGCCCTCCAGGTCTGCGCGTATGATTGCTACTTCGGCGTTCCAGGTGGACTCCGCCGCCGTGAATCCCGGAGTCTGCTGCAGAACGACCTCGGTGTTCACGACAGCAAAGGTGGATCCGCTCTGCGGCGGTGACGGTAGCGCAGCCAGCGTGACGGCGGCCGCAGCCCCGACAGCCGCGAGCCCGATGTACGTCTTGGTCCGTTCCGGTCTCATGGTCTCATTCCGATGAGGATGAAATCAATACCCACCGTCGTCTCCACTCCTACCCCCATCCCGAACTCAGGTGCCCTCCGATGGCCTCGCTGTCAGCGGGGCGCCACGATCTCCGGCAGCCCGGCCTGTCGCAGCTGCCGATTGAGACGCCGCCATTGACCACGCCTACGTAGAACACGTGTGGTTGGCCGGGCACGCCGGTGATGGCCTTGGTCCGTCCGCCGCGGAACGGCCCGACCGCGCGCCAGTGCAATTCGGCGAAGCGACTCGAGGAGGGCTGCTGCGTGGCGGCCGTCGTGGAAGTGGACGCGAGCAGGGCGAACAGGCCGATCAACGAACGCGAGCGCGGCGTCATGGTGCGGCTCCAGCAAGAAGGAATCGTCTGCGGAAACGCTAGTCTCGGGCCACGGGACCGGCAAGGCGAGATCGAGAGGAAGGCCGGTCGACGGAGCCCGGTCGTCAGTGGGCGAAGGTGGCCTCGGCCGCAAGCAGAACGGCGCCGGACGGGTCGACGTCGATCCGGTCGGCTCCGCGGGGAAGCGCGAGCCGGCCTGCGGCCGTCCGTCCTGCCATCTGGATGGTCACGCTCGAGCGCATCCCGGTCCGCGAGTCGACCGCGTCCACCCGGACGGGAATGCGGTACATCCCCCAGGTGTCCGGTTGCACCTGGCGAAGCGTGACCGTGGCCATCCCGCCCGGCTCGGTCGCGCGGGCGACCTCGACGCGCACCTGCGGGTACCCGGGCTGGGTCAGCCACTGCGCGAAGAACCAGCCAAGGTCCTGCCCGGATGCCCGCTCCATGACGACGCGCAGATCGTCCGAGAGCGCCGTCGAGTCACGATACGTGGCGTAGTACTCGCGGATGCCCCGGCGAAACGTGTCGTCACCGATCAGGCCGCGAAGCATGTGCAGCACCCAGCTTCCCTTCTGATAGGTGTTGGCGTTGAGCAGCTGCATGTAGTCCGTGACGGCGAAGTCGAGCACGGGGCGGTTCACGACGCCCGACGCGACGTAGGCCTCCCGGGCCTCGGCCATTCGCCGGTGGAACGTGGCGGTGTCGCCCGCCAGCTCGTAGAACAATGCCGCGAAGTACGTGGCAAATCCCTCCGACAGCCACAGATGGTGCCAGTCGCGCTCCGTGACGGCGTCCCCGAACCACTGGTGAGCGGTTTCGTGCACCACCACTCCCTCGCTCATCCTGCGGCTGGCGTACCCGCGCTCGGCGTAGAAGATGGCGCCCGCGTTCTCCATCCCGCCGAACCGCGTGCTGGATTCCACGTGGGCGAGCTTGGCATACGGGAACGGTCCGATGTACGCCCCCAGGGTATCCACGATCGCGTTCACTCGTCGAAACGGACCGTCCATCGCAAACGCGGAGTCGGCGGGGAAGGTCCAGATGCTCTGCGGAACGCCGGCAGCGGTCATGAGGGGTGTCACGGCAAGCGTGCCCGCGCCGACCACGAACGTATAGGTCGGGATGCGGTGCGCTTCGTCGTAGCGCCATTGGAGGCGGCCGGAGGCAAGGCGAACCGTGTCCACGAACCGCCCGTTGGCCACCGCGCGCCACCCAGCCGGGACGTCGATCGTCCAGCGAACGCTCGCCTTGTCACTCGGATGATCCTCGACCGGCAGCCAGAAGTGCGCTCGGTCGGGCCAGTCGTCGGCGAAGGCGACCCGACGCCCGTGGACGTTCTCCTGAATCGCCAACGCGTCCGGGGCGCATCCGTCGTAGACGATCTCCACCACCAGCGAGTCACCGACGGAGCCCCACCGCTCGATTTCCAGCCGGTCACCTTCATGCACGAACGGCACGGCACGTCCGTCCGCCGAGACGCTCGAGACCCACAG
>JAOUDR010000614.1 GCA_029859185.1 Gemmatimonadota bacterium | reverse complement strand
TAGGAGCTTGCCGATTGTCTTCATGATCACTCCCCGATCCTGATAGGCGTCCCTACGGAAGCGGCCGGTCCTGGGATTCAGAATCGACCCACGCGCTTCACTTTTCCGCTCCCGCTTTCCACGTTACAGGAGTCCCACTCCCAAGGCTTCGCGTGGCCGACTCCCTCTGGTACCGCATTCTGCGTCGCCTCCGCGCCGCGCGCGACATCTATGACGGCATCTTCCTCGTGCCGTACCGCGCCGAGATCCATCGGGAGTTCCTCCGACGGCGGGACCTCTTTCTGTTGCTGGGCTGCTCGGATCTGCTGGGCGTCCCGAACCCGGTAGCGTTCTATACGCTCGAGCTCTATCCGGAGCTGATCGAGGAATTCCATGAGTGGCACCTGCGTATGGGGATGCCGCACGCGCCCGAGGGCGGGTTCCGGTGCTGTTAGGGAAGCAGCGCGTGGTGTTCTTCGGTGGCAAGGGCGGGGTGGGAAAGACCACCCTCGCAGCGGCCTATGCAATCGCCGCGGCGGATGCCGGGACCCGTACACTGCTCGTCTCCACCGATCCCGCGCACTCGACCTCCGACATTCTCGAGGACGCGCTTGGTCCGGAGCCGCGAGAGGTGGTGACCGCGCTGTGGGCCATGGAGATCGATCCGGCCACGGAGGCAGACCGCTACGTGGCCGACGTCAAGGCCAGGATTCAGGACACCGTGCCACCGCGGCTCTGGCAGGAAGTCGAACGCCAGATCGATGTCGCCCGGGTGTCGCCCGGTGCGCAGGAGGCCGCGCTGTTCGAGCGCGTCGCGCGGATCATGGAGGATGAGGGGAGCCGCTTTGACCGCATCGTGTTCGACACGGCGCCGACCGGCCAGACCCTGCAGTTGCTGTCGCTGCCGGAGCTGATGCAGGCGTGGATGAGCGGTCTCATTGGGCGGCGGAAGAAGCTCAACGCGGTGACGCGGATGTGGCGGAACGTCGGCGGAACGGCGGAACGGCGGAACGGCGGACCCGACGACCTCGTGCTGGCAGCACTGGAGGAGCGGCAGGCGAGGTTCGTGCGGGCGAGGGCGACGTTGACCGACGCCGCGCAGACGGTCTTCCACTTTGTGGTGCTGCCGGAGCGACTGCCGATTCTCGAAACGCAGCGTGCGATGGCGACGCTCGACAAGTACGCGATTCCGGTGGGGACGGTGTACGTGAACCGGGTCCTCCCGACGCACGCGGAGGGGGCGTTCCTGGAACGGCGACGGGAGCGGGAACGCACCTACCTCGATCAGATCGCGGCGACCTTCGCCCGCCATCGCGTCGTGCACGTGCCGCTGCAGGGGCATGACGTGGTTGGAGTGACGGCCTTGCGGGAGCTGGCGAGAATGATGGGCGATGACGGGCGGCGGTAGGTGACGGAACACAACGGTCCCAGTCTCCGGTCCGCCGTTCCGCTGCTCCCCCACAGCCCGTACATTAGCCCCTGCCTCGAGAGGAAGGACCAGCAGTGAGTTCCATCGCGCTCCTCGTCGTCGGCCTGTCGGCGTTCCTCACCGGTTACCTCGTGTACTCCCGCTACATCGCCCGGGCCATCTACCGGCTCGACCCGGACTTCGTCACACCGGCACACCAGTTCGAAGACGGGGTCGACTTCGTCCCCACCAACAAGCACGTCCTCTTTGGGCATCACTTCACGTCGGTGGCCGGCGCGGCCCCCATCGTGGGGCCGGCCATCGCGGTCATCTGGGGCTGGCTGCCGGCGTTTCTGTGGGTGGTCTTGGGGACGGTGTTCGCCGGCGCGGTTCACGATTTTGGGACGCTCTGGATCGCGACCCGGCACAAGGGCCAGTCCATTGGCTCGCTGGCGGACACGATCGTAGGTGGCCGGGCGCGGGTGCTCTTCCTGCTGATCATCTTCTTCCTGCTGCTGCTGGTCAACGCGGTGTTCGCGGTCGTGATCGCAAACCTGTTCATCGCCAATCCGGGCTCCGTGGTTCCGGTCTGGAGCAGCCTGGTCGTCGCCATCATCGTCGGCCTGCTGATCTACCGGACCAAAGCCGGCCTGCTCGGGCCGTCGCTCGGCGCGCTGCTGGTGCTCTATGCCATGATCTGGCTTGGCCAGTACGTGCCGTTCACGCTACCGGACTTCTTCGGATGGGCACCGACGGCGGCTCAGTTGGCGGCGACCACCGGGGATGCGGCGGCGGCCCAAGCGGCCGCCACGACTGACGGCATGCGCGCGGGGTGGGTGATCATCCTGTTCGTCTACGCGTTCTTCGCCAGCGTGCTCCCGGTGTGGCTGCTGTTGCAGCCGCGCGACTACGTAAATGGTCACCAACTCTTCGTCGCACTCGGGATCATCGGTCTCGGCGTGCTCTTCACGAATCCGCCCGTCATCGCGCCGGCGATCAACATGCAACTCCCGGCGGACGCGCCGTCCTGGTTTCCGCTCCTCTTCATCACGATTGCCTGTGGCGCCATCAGCGGGTTCCACGGACTCGTCGCGTCGGGGACGTCCTGCAAGCAACTCGACA
>JAOUDR010000612.1 GCA_029859185.1 Gemmatimonadota bacterium | reverse complement strand
CCAGGAGACTAGTCAGGCTCGCGTGAGCGCGCCACACTCAGCGACCGTGCCAGACGCCAGGTGACCTGACCGGCTCGGTTTCGCAGGTCATCTACTGCCGTCCATTCCTCGGGCGGGAGGATGTCAAGTTCCCGGGCGAGACGGAGGATGTAGGACAATTCGGACAATGACCCCAGCGAGATATCCAGGAACCGGCGAAACTCCCGCCTTCCGCGCTTTCCTGCGCCCTCCGCAATGTTGGCGGCAGCGGAAAACGCGGCCCGCCGCGCCTGAGGGTCAGACCATAACGCTCCTCACTGGGAAACGACTGGGTTGCGCGATAGACTTGCAGGACCAACCGGTGGCAGAGACGCCACGCATCGAACCGCTCGTACGGCATCATCGATCGCAACCTACGACTCCGACTGAATACCCATGCACCAATCGAACGCTGGCCTCATCGTTCCGCCGTGCCGCCATTCCGCCGTTCCGCCGAGCCAATGACCGTCGACCTGCTCGCCATCGGCGCCCACCCCGACGACGTAGAGCTGACGTGCGGCGGAACGCTCATCAAGGCTGCGACGCAGGGGTACCGCACGGGCGTCGTGGATCTCACCGGCGGCGAAACGGGGACGCATGGGTCCCGCTCGCTCCGCGCGGACGAGGCGGCAGCGGCCGCCGAGGTGATGGGGGTGACCGAGCGGCGGAACGCGGGTTTGCCGGATGCCGGGCTGTTCAACACGGAGACGACACGACGCGTCGTGGTGGAGCAGATCCGCAACTTCCGCCCGCGGGTCGTGATCCTGCCCTACCCCATCGGGCGGCATCCCGACCACCGGATGGCATCCGAGTTGTGCCGCGACGCGTCCTACCTGGCAGGCCTGTCCAACTACGCCGCCGACGGGCAACCGCACCGGCCGGAGAAGGTGCTCTACACGCTCGCGTATCGCGAAGACCCGGTCAAACCCACGTTCGTCGTGGACATCTCTGCGGAATTTGACGTCAAGCTCGACGCGATTCGCTGCTATGCCTCCCAGTTCGACGGGAAGATGGCGGCCGGCGAGATCTTCCCGGCGGGCGACGACATCTACGAGAACGTCCGGGTGCACTGCGCACGCGCGGGCAGCCTGATCCGTACCGCCTACGGCGAGCCGTACCTCACGCTCGAAACGGTCCGGATCGACGACGTGGTGGCGATGGGCGTCCGATCCATGTAGTGGGCGGTCATTACTCTCCTACAAACCGACCGAGGAGCAGTAGGCGACCGAAAACCCACGGGTAGCGAATCCACCTCGAATACGGCAGCTTCCAGCCATTCCAGCGCCGCCCCGGACCCGACCCCGCGGCGGCGCCTCAATACGATTCGAGATCGAGAGACAACCCGCGGCGGGCGTCGGTCACTGGCGCCGCCTCGGGGAACGCACGCCGATGGCCGAGGATTGCTCGGAATCGCGCTGCACGGTAGACGCTGCACGACTCAAGGGGCCTGCCCTGGCACACGTTACTGACCAACTGAACGTCGCCCTCGCCGACCGCTACGTCATCGAGCGCGAGCTGGGCGCGGGCGGCATGGCCACGGTCTATCTCGCGCGTGACGTCAAGCACGACCGCAAGGTCGCGCTCAAGGTGCTGCGGTCCGAGTTGGCGGCCGTGATCGGGGCGGAGCGGTTCCTGGCCGAGATCAAGGTCACGGCCAACCTGCAGCATCCGCACATCCTCCCGCTCCATGACTCGGGTGAAGCCGGCGGGCTGGTCTTCTACGTCATGCCGTACATCGAAGGCGAGTCGCTGCGCGACCGGCTCGATCGGGAGACGCAACTGCCGGTCGAGGACGCCGTGCGCCTCACCCGTGAGATCGCGAGTGCGCTCGACTACGCCCACCGCCAGGGTGTGATCCATCGTGACATCAAGCCGGAGAACATCCTCCTGCACGAAGGGCAGGCCCTCGTCGCCGATTTCGGCATCGCGCTCGCGGTGAGCCAGGCGGGCGGATCCCGCATGACCGAGACGGGCATGAGCCTCGGCACGCCGCACTACATGAGCCCCGAGCAGGCGATGGGCGACCGCGAGCTGAACGCGCGCAGCGACGTCTACGCGCTGGGGGCCACGCTCTACGAGATGCTCGTGGGCGAGCCTCCGTTCACCGGACCGTCGGCCCAGGCCATCGTCGCCCGCGTCATGACCGAGACGCCGCGTGGCCTTCGGATCCAGCGGCACACGGTCCCAGAGCACGTCGAGGCCGCCGTGACCCGCGCCCTCGAAAAGCTCCCCGCCGACCGCTTCGGGACCGCCGCGGAATTCGCGCAGTCACTGGTCGACGTGCGTGGGCCCATGGCGCCCCGTAGCACCGAGGGGGGCACGGTTCGTTCCGCCGTTCCGCCGTTCCGCCGTTCCGCCGCCACCCTGAGTCTCGCCGCCGCCCTGCTCGTCACCGGCGGGCTCGCCGCCTGGGGCTGGCTCCGACCACCACCTCCCGAGCCGGTCAGCCGTTTTACGGTCGAGCTGCCCGACTATTCCTACACGTTCTCGGCGGACG
>JAOUDR010000611.1 GCA_029859185.1 Gemmatimonadota bacterium | reverse complement strand
CCTATCGCGGGCGCGGACGGTGCGCGACGTCGCCCGGGCCACGCGACTCGACACCGAGCTCGGCCTCCAGCGCGACGTCGTCCAGGCGTACGAAGCCTACGAGGTGGCTCGTGCCAGCTACGATCTTGCCTCCGAGGGTCTCGTGGTCGCGGCCGAGAACCTTCGGGTGCAGCAGGAGCGATACCGCGCGGGGTCGACGACCATCATCGACCTCGTCGTGGCGCAGGTAAACCTCACGGAAGCCGAGGCGGGTCTGGTGCAGGCACGCTATGCGGCACGACTGGCCCTGGCGGGCCTCGAAGCCTTGCTGGGCCGGCGCCTGACCGCGCGGGAGCAGCCGGCGGAGCGGGAGGAATGACGGTGATGCGGATTGCGATGCTCCTGGTGGCGGGAGCGGCGATGGTGGCGTGTGGTGGGGACCAGGCCGCAGGGGGACGGCCGGGGGGTGGTCCGCCGGGGGGTGGTCCGCCGGCGTTTCCCGTTGACGTTGCCGTGGCGACGGCGGATACGGTGACCGAGTACATCCGGGCAACGGGACAGATCGCGGCAGAGCAACAAATCGACTTGCGGCCGGAGGTGGAAGGGCGGATCGTCGAGATTCTCGCGCGGGAGGGGAGCGAGGTTCAGCAGGGGACTCCACTCTACAAGATCGACGACGCGCAGCTGAAGGCGCAGGTCGCCCGGCTCGAGGCCGAGCGCGATCTCGCGCAGCAGGAGCTGCAACGCACGCGCGATCTCATCGAGCGAAACGCCTCATCGACCGCCGATCTCCAGCGGGCGGAGGCGAATGCCCGGAGTGCGCAGGCCCAGCTCGATCTGCAGGTCATCCGTCTCGAGCGCACCGTCGTGCGCGCGCCGTTCTCCGGCGTCGTCGGCACCCGGCTCGTGAGCTTGGGTGACTACGTGACGAGCCAGACGCGTCTCACCACCCTCCAGAGTGTGGATCCCCAACGTGCGTCGTTTGCCGTTCCCGAGCGCTACGCGCAGCGCCTCGCCCTGGGGCAACAGATCTCCTTCGCAGTCGCCGCCATCCCGGGCCGGACGTTCACCGGCACGGTCGACTTCGTGGACCCGGTTGTGGAGCTGTCGGCACGGGCCATCACCGTCAAGGCACGGGTTCCGAACCGGAGCCGCGTCTTGCGCCCCGGCATGTTCATCGAAGTACAGCTGGCGACCGACGTGCGACCGAATGCGGTCGTGATCCCCGAGCAGGCCACCCTGCCGATCGCGAGCCAGGACTTCGTCTGGGTGGTCGTGGACGGGAAAGCCACGCGTCGGCGGGTCACGCTGGGGGTGCGCGAGCCGGGGATCGTCGAGATCCGGGACGGCGTGGCCGCCGGCGAGATGGTGGTGATTGGTGGTGCGGAGCGGCTGTTCGAGGGGGCGGGGGTGCGGCCTTCGGGAGGAGCAGGGCCGGAGGGGGCTGGGGGGAGCCCGCAGGACAGACGGCCAGACGGCCAGACGGACAGCGGGCGTACGTAACAGGTGGGAGGTGGATCACACGCGGATCCACCTCCTTTCCCCGATCTCCCGCTGTCACCCTCGCCCGCTGTCCGTCTACCCTCTCACCGCTGCCCGGCTAGAAGAAGAGCGTCCCCGCCGCGTACACGGTCGGCGGCACCGGACCGTACTCGGACCCGGGGACAGGTCCGCCTGGCGTACGGTCGGCGCCGAGGCCAAGGTAGACGCCGGACCTTATCGTAAGCTCCGCCCCGGCATTCCAACTGACCGACGGGGTCAGCAGCACGCTGCCGTCCCCCACGTTCCACAGGGCGAGTGCACCGATCTGGACGAGGGGATGCACCTCGTAGGTGGCCTGCGCCGCGATCTCGTGCCGGCCGAGCACCTGCATCTCGCCGCGCCGGTAGGGGGTCGAGGTCAGCACGGCCAGGAGCCCGTCGGCCGTCGCGGCACCGAAGCGGTCGTACTGGTACTCGAGCACGGTGTAGAGTGTCCGTTCCGCGACCGTGAAGCTGCGGTCCGCCCCAATGGCGCCCCGGACCACGGCCCGGCCGGTATCGTCGCGCACCGACACCTCGCCCCGGACGGCCGCATCCAACACGATCACGGTCACCCCCAGTGCCCCGGCCGCCGCATCGTGCAGCAGGCCACCCCATACCATCAGGTCCACGCCCCCCAGGCCAAAGCGCCCACGGGCGAGCGCCGTGACGGTGGTCGAGTCGTCGTACGACGCCAGACGCAGCACGGACTCGATCTCGCTCAGCGCCGAAGGAAACACCCGGACCCGCGTGGCGTCGACGCCCACGCGGTAGTCACGGAACGGGTCCGCGGGATCGAACGGAGCGAACGGGTCGGCCGGCGTGAGGAACAGGGTGGTGCCCCACGAGATCGTCTGCCGTCCGACGATCCCCTCGATGCGATCGGACCGGAGCGCGACGCTTGCACGGTCGAGTCGGTGCTGCCACGACGCCCGGTCGCCGCTGGCGATGGTTCCCTGGAGGGGCAGCCAGTCACCGCGCGACGGGGCGCCGAGCAGGAGGCCGGTGCCCGCGTTC
>JAOUDR010000610.1 GCA_029859185.1 Gemmatimonadota bacterium | reverse complement strand
CCATGGGCTATCGCTCTCCGCGCTGCAGTCGCTGCAGGGAGAAGAACGACGGCTCCAGCCCCACGTCGAACGCGAGCTCCTGATACTGCAACACCGTGGACTCGCCGGGCTTGTCCGCCGGCTCCACCGTCATGCGTGCCGGCACGAGTCGCCCGCCCATGCGCCGAAAGTCCGAGAACGCGATGCTCCGCGCCAATGCCCCGCGCTCGTCGTAGTAGCGAGCCCACACGGGCATGTCATCCGCTTGCCGGATCTGCTCCTCGATGCGCCCCCAGACCACGGCGGCTTCCGGCTTCGGTGTCAGCACGAACTCCCAGACCGCCACGCCATCGCGGTCACCACTGAACCCGATGCTGATGTCGTAGTCCTCGATCAGGCGGCTCTCTTTCACGAGGTCGTCGTTCGTGAAGTGCGAGCCCATCCACGCGGCACTCATCAGGGATGGCGGGAGCTTGATCGTGCGGTCGACGCGCGGCAGGTAGTTCCAGAGGTCGTTTCCGGCCTTGAGCGTCGCGGTGCCGGCGTCCTTGCGCGGCGCCAGCACCCGGACAAGGGCGTACTCGGTGCCGAGCGACCAGATTTCCATGTCGAGGCTGCGGGACCAGTCGGCGGTCACGATCTCCATCGTGACGCGGCCCTGGGACGACCGACCGCGCAGGAGCTGGTCCACGCGGTCCACGATGTCGCGGGCGGACGGTTGGGCCTGCGCGGGCGGTGCGGCGACGGCAAGCGACGCCGTGAGGACGAGGAGGCGCGACGGCGCACGGGGCAGCATCACCTCCCAAACTGGCCAGGCGGACGGGCTCAAGCAACGCGAGGGCCCCGGCGGTCGTCGAGAGCACGGGCATGACCGTCCGTCCGGATGCCCGGACGCCGTCGTTCGCGCGACAGGGGAAGGGACGTCCCGGTGCTACCTTTCGTCGAATTCTCCCGTGGACGTGACGGCCTATGTGGAAGGGCAAGTCGGTTTCCGTGGTCTTCTCGACCTATCGTGACCTCGAGACGATCCGAGCGTGCATCGAGGACCTTTTCGCAACCGGGGTCGTGGACGAGGTCGTGGCCGTTGACAACAATGCCGAAGCGGGTACCAAGGAGGAGATCCTGCGGACCAAGGCGCGGTACTGCCACGAGCCGAGGCAGGGTCTCGGTCATGGCTTCCAGCGCGCGTTGCGCGAGGCCAGCGGCGACGTCATCGTGACGATGGAGGTCGACGGCACGTACCGGCCGGCCGACGTGCTGAAGCTGCTCGCGTATTCCGAGGACTTCGACGTCGTCTGCGGGACGAGAACCGCGGCCCTCCTGATCCGGGAAGGCTCCGAGATGGGGTTCTTCACGCGGTGGCCGAACGTCCTCTATGCCAAGTTCGTCGAGGTGCTCTTCAACACCGCCAACCTGACGGACGTGGGCTGCATCTTCAGGCTCATGTCGCGACCGGCCTACGAGCGCATCGCGCACTGTTCGATGGACGGCGGGTGGGCGTTCAACCTGGACTGGATGCTGCACGTCATCCGCCACCGGATCCGTTTCATCGAGATTCCGGTCAACTTCCTTCCCCGCTCGGGCCACGCGGTGGGGGCCGGTCAGAGCAAGTGGAAGGCCGCCAGTATCGCCATCAGAATGTTTGGGGTGATCCTGCGGCACCGTCTGAATCTGATCAAGACGCGATGACGTCGTCCCCCGCCCGGCAGGAGGGCGCGGCACCTTCCCGGGCAAAGGTGCTGATCGTCGGTGCCACGGGCCATCTCGGGAGGTACCTCGGGAGCGCGCTGCGGGCCTCGTTCGACGTCGTCGGCACCGGTTGGCGCCGCTGCGGCGCGGACGACATCTCCCTCGACGTCACGGATTCCCGCGCCGTCGCGGCCGTGCTCGAGCGCACGGCCCCGGACATCATCGTGCTGACCGCGGCCTGCGCGAACGTCGCGTTCTGCGAGGCGAATCCCCAGGTCTCGGCAGCGGTCAACGTGGCGGGAACACGGCACGTCGTCGCGCACGCGGGCGGTTGTCCCGTGGTCTTCTACTCGTCGGACGCGGTCTTCGATGGCACCGAGCCGGAGTACCGTGAAGACGATTCGTGCCACCCGCTTACCGTCTACGGCCGGCAGAAGCAGGAGGCCGAATCCGCCGTCCGCACGCGCTCCAACGCGCTGATTCTGCGAACGGCCCGGTTCTACACCCGTGAGGGCGGGGACGGGAAGTTCATCGACCACGTCCGCGCCACGCTGGCCCAGGGACAGGCGGTCACCGCGCCGGTGGATACGCCGGGGAACCCGACCTACCTCGGCGATCTGACCGAGGCCACCCGCATGCTGCTCGTCGCCCGGCAGTCGGGCACCTGGCACCTCGCGGGTCCACCCGTCGAGTCGCTGTACCAAACGGCCCGGATCGTGGCCGAGGTCTGCGGCTTCGACCCGGCCCTCGTCCGGCCGGTGGCGCGGGACGCGAACGCCAGGGCGCCGAGGATCTGCGCCGTTCTCAACACCGACAAGGCGCGGCGCGAGGGCCTGCGGTTCCGCGGCCTGCGG
>JAOUDR010000608.1 GCA_029859185.1 Gemmatimonadota bacterium | reverse complement strand
TTCGCGGTATCTACCGGGGGAACGTGCCGACATTTGGCAATTTCGCTAGCGAGTTCGCCACGGCCCACGGAATGAACACGTTCTATCTCTCGTCCTATGTCGTCGAGAGCCCGGAGCAGTGGCGGAACAGCCCGGCGTTCGGAGACCTCGCGCTGCCAGGGGAGACACTGACGGTAGTGGACTTCCGTCCCCTGCGACCGTACGCCCACCAAGGATCCATTGCGGAGTTGAGTGCCACGTGGAAATCGCTGCTCTTCCGGGCGGACGCGGCGCTCATCATCCGAGGCGGGCGCACCGGACCCTACACCGTCACGCGGCGCTCCGTGGGAGCGCAATAGGCGCAGGTGGGAGAGCGACGGCGCCAGCGAGGAGGGCATTCTGCTCCTCCCGCCGCATGGCCTGCCGCGGTTGGCACGACCGGCGGCAATCGCTAGCTTCGACCGCGTGTTGCCCACGATATTCCAGTCCGAGGACCGCATGAACCGTGCCGCCCAGGCCCTACTGATCGTCGTCACCGCCGGCGCATGCGTCTCGCAAGACGGCGCCGGTCGCGCCTCCGCGGACGTGGCGGCCATCGCCGCCGTCCGCCAGGCGTACGTGGATGCCACCGTGGCCGGCGACGTCCCTACCCTGATCGGTTTGATGACGTCCGACGTCGTGCTTCTTCCGCCTGCGGAGCGCGCCGTGACGGGTTTGGAGACCGCCCGCGCGCGATTCCTGTGGATCTATGACGCCGTCACGGTCCTGTCGGATACCGCCACGATCGAGGAGACCCTCGTGATCGGCGATTGGGCGTACATCCGGGGATCGTACGCCAGACGAATTCAGGACGATATGGTCGACAGCATCATCGAGGATGCCGGCAAGTTCTCCAGCATGCTCCGGCGGCAGGACGACGGCTCGTGGAAGATTGCCCGGGACATGTGGAACACGTCCAGGCCACCAGCCGTGCAATAGCGCACGAGTTGCCACAGGAGCACGCCCCCATGCGTATCGCCCCGTTCACGGTCGCTGCCGCTCTCATCGTCGGTCTTTCGTGCGCTCCCACCGGACCCTCGACGGCGGACATCGCCGCCGACAGTAGCGCTGTCGCCGCGGTGATCGGGAAGTTGCAGGCCGCCAACAACGCCGGCGACGTCGAGGCATGGGTGGCGCTGTTCGACGATGGCGCGGTCTACATGCCGCCGGGCAGCCCCGCCGTGGCCACTCGGGAGAGCCTGCGACAGATCGCCATCGCAGGGTTCGGCCAGGCGCAGGCGAACGTGACGCTGACGCCGGTCGAGATCACGATCGCCGGGGACTGGGCATTTGCCCGCGTTGCAGTCGGCGGCGACGTGACGCTCACCGCGGATGGTCGGAACCTCCGAATCGACATGAAGGAGATCGCGATCTTCCACCGCCAGTCCGATGGTGGATGGCGGGTGGCGCGGCTGATCAACAATCGCAACACCGAGTAGGACCCTCACGTCCTCCACCTGTCATGGCTCTCATCCGCGCCGTCGCCCTCCCCGCCGCATCGTCAATTGGGTCACGGCACGCGCCGCGCGGTACCGCAAGACGCCGCTGGTGCACTACGAGCTGGTGCTCCGAGGTGACGTTGATGGCGGATCGGCAGGACGTGAGGCCGTGAGAACATGAAGGCGTGGTGGGTGGCTTCGCTGCTGCTGGGCCTGTCCCTCGCGGGACCGCCAGCAGCGGCTTCCCAGGACTCCTGCGGCGTCGGCCCACCATTGCCGGCATACGCGCATAACGACTACCAGAATGCCCGGCCACTCTTCGACGCACTGGCCCTGGGCTACCAGGGCGTCGAAGCCGACTTCCACCTCGTGCGCGGTCAGCTGCTGGTAGCGCACGACCGACATGACGTGCAACCGGATCGCACGCTCGCGGCGCTCTACCTGCAACCGCTACAGGCGTGGGTGGCGCGCTGCGGCCGGATCCTGCCTGATGGGAAACCGTTGCTGCTCAACATCGAAGCCAAGACCAGCGGCATCGAGGCGTACCGCGCCCTGGTGCAGGTACTGCGCCGGTATCGCGACATCCTCACCGTCGTCCGTGACGGGACGGAATACCCCGGTCCGGTGCAGGTCGTGCTCGTCGGGTGGTACCCACCACTGACTGACCTGGAAGCCGAAACCGAGCGGCTGGTAGCGGTGCAATGGTATGCCGATGCGGAAGCGGTTCCGGCCGCTCCGGCACACCTGATCCGACTGGTCAGTCTGGACTACGGCGACAGCATCGGCTGGGATGGAACCGGGATCCGGCCCGCTACGGCGGCGCCTGCACTGCAGCGCCTCATCGCGGCTCGAGACGCGGTGCCAGGCCGGATCGCCCGCCTGCACAACGTTCCCGTGAACGCTGCCGTGTATGCGATGGCGCTTCACACGGGCGTAGACCTGCTCGGCACCCAGGACCTCACTGCCACGCGAGACCTGCTTTCCGGAGTCCGCTGAAAGTGCTGCCGTTCCCTACCGCACGACGCTGACACGGAGAATCCGGTCGAGCTTCGGGAACTCACGATCCAGGAACGCGTTCCCTTCCTCGA
>JAOUDR010000609.1 GCA_029859185.1 Gemmatimonadota bacterium | reverse complement strand
TCATACAGCATGGCGCCGAGACTGTACACGTCGCTCCGCGCATCCAGCTCCCGGTCGCCCATCGCCTGCTCGGGGCTCATGTAGTGCGGCGTGCCCACCGAGAGCCCCGTCTCCGTCAGTCGGTTGCCCCCCGCATGGCTCACGGCCAGCGCAATGCCGAAATCCGCCACCAGCGCCTGGCCGTCGTGCAGCAGCACGTTCTCGGGCTTGATGTCGCGGTGGATCACGCCTTGCCGGTGGGCATAGTCGAGCGCCGAGGCCACGTGCTTGCTGATCTCGACGGCCTCCTTGACGCCGAACTGCTTTTCCTTGTCCAGCTTGGTGCGGAGCGTCTCGCCCTCGATGTAGGGCATGACATAGTAGAGAAAGGTGCTGGCCTCGCCCGAGTCGTGGAGCGGCAGGATGTGGGGATGCTGCAGGTTGGCGGTGACTTTGATCTCGTTGAGGAACCGTTCGGCGCCGATCACGGCCGCTAACTCCGGCCGCAGGATCTTCAAGGCGACCTTGCGGTCGTGCTTGAGATCGGTGGCGAGATAGACGAGGGCCATACCCCCCTGGCCGAGTTCCCGCTCGATGCGATAGCGGTCGGCGAGGGCGGTGTTGAGTTGCTCGGTGACGTGGGCCATGTGAGTTCCTGGTATCGTGCAGCGCGCAACGGGCAGCGTGCAGCGTGATGTTGATGCCTTCGGTTATCGGTTATCGGTTATCGGCTATCGGCAAACGCCCTAGTTCGGCACCAACCGCTCCAGCTCCTGGAACCAATTCGTCACCACGATGACTTGGCGCGGCTCGGTGCCCGGTGGTCGCCGGAGCATCAAGAACCGTTCGCCATCCGGCGTGACGTCGTAGCCCCACTCGTTCGAGTCCATGAAGTCGCCGGTGAAGAGCACCGTGGGAGACCCCAGCTCGCCGGTAGCCGGATCGACGGTGACGGCCATCATGCGGCGTCCGCTCCGGTAGACCAGCTCCCGTCCGCCCCGCGTCCAGCGCGGCTCGTCGCCACCGCCCGCCGAGACCTGCCGCCGACCGCGGGCCACCTCGGGATACGCGGTGATGTAGATCTCCGAGTTGCCCGACTCCGTGGAGGTGTAGGCAAGCCAGCGTCCGCTGGGTGCCAGATTCGGATTGCCGACGTCTCCCGACTCGGACGTCAGGAGTGGCGCACCGGCGGCGCTCCCGTCCATCGGCGCGGACCAGATCTGGTAGTGCGGAACCGTTGAATGCTGATAGAGCAGGGTCCCGCCATCGCCCGTCACCGCGCCGGGTGCCTTGTCGAACTGTGACACGACGAGCGGGACCGCCGGGGTGCTCGCATCGGTGGCACGCATGTACACATCAAAGACCGGCCGCTCGGACTCGAAGATCACGTGCCGTCCGTCGGGCGTGAACAGCGGTGCGAAATCGTTGGCGCCCCCGCTCGTGAGCGGCGTGCGTGTGCCGCGCACGAGGTCGAAAATCCACACGTCCTGCGGCTCGCTCCCCCGCTCGATGGCCAGCGCCACGCGCCTCCCGTCGGGGGAGAGCCGCGGGTTGTCGAACCTGCCGGGTGCGGTGATCGACTCGCCGGCAATCCCCCGTCGGTTGACCCACACCAACTCGAGATCGACCGCGAACGCCGAGGCCGAGATGTAGGCCAGGGTCCCGTTGTCGGAGACGGAGAACGCGGCCCGCCCGTCCTCGGCCTCCACGGCGAGATCCTGGAGGATGGGGACCGGCTGGCCGGTCAACGCCAGGCGGCCTACGTCGAACGGGACGGCGAACAGTGCCTCGCTGCGCGCGTAGAGCAGGTGGCCGGTCGGGACGTAGCGTCCGGAGACGCCGCCTTCCAGCAGTACCGTGCGTTCCCCCGTTTCGAGCGACAGCACCTCGATCCGGGCGCGCTCGACCGGTGTGCTGAACGCCGTGAACAGCACGTGCTTGCCGTCCGGCAGGACCTGCGGCCACCAGTGTGCCAGCTCGCCCCGGGCGGTGTCCGGGGCCGTCAGTTGTTCGGCGGGGCCGCCACCGGCAGGCACGCGCCACAGTCCGCTCACGTAGTCGGGTGTGAAGATGATGGTGCCATCCGCAGTCCAGTCACCGCCGGCCCAGCGGCCGTCGGCTACGTCCACCGCCGGTCCGCCGTCGAGCGGGACCTTGCGCACCTTCGCGCCCGATCCAAACGCGACCCACTGGCCGTCCGGGGAGAGGAACTGTCGCTGTCCTCCCTCGCTGCCCGGAATCGCGGTGAACTCGAGGCGGTCGAGTGGCCGCTGGAACAGCAGGCGCCCGCCATCCTGCAGTGCCGAGACCACGACCCGACTGCCGTCACGCGACAAGGCCAGCGATGGGTAGCCAATCGCCACGCCTCGGGGCAGTTCCAGGATGGCCCGCACCACGTCGCCCGCGGGGGCCGCCGGCCGCCTGATCAGGGACACACCGAGCACCGCAATCACCACCGCGGCGGCTGCGACCAGCGCCCATGGTAGAAAGGCGAGTCGGCGGGCCGGCGGGCCGGCGGGCGGTATCCCGCGTCCGCCTGTCCGCCCGTCCGCCTGTCCGCCCGTCT
>JAOUDR010000058.1 GCA_029859185.1 Gemmatimonadota bacterium | reverse complement strand
CCCTGGCGTCATCAACTTCTACGGAGACTTCCGCGTCGGTCACCCGCTTTACTTCAACGGCGGCTTCAACGAGCACCTTGGCTGGGCGACGACCAACAACAATCCCGACCTCGAAGAGATCTACGCGCTCGATGTCGATCCCAATCGAGCGGACCACTACCTGTTCGACGGCGCCTCCGTCCCGTTGGAGCGGGTCAGCGTGTCTGTGCAGTTCCGGAACGGCCCGGGCCTCGCCACGGAGACGCGGGAGTTCTGGCGCACGCCGCTGGGACCGGTCGTCGAGCGGGCCGACGGCAAGGTCTACGTCGTGCGATCACCGGCCTCGACCGAGTACCGACGCGTGGAGCAGTTCCTGCGCATGATGCAGGCACGGAACCTCGCGGAGTGGCGGCGCGCGGTGGCCATGCGCGCCCACGTGGAATCCAACCTCACGTACGCGGATCGGAACGGAAACATCTACTATGTCTGGAACGCCGCGGTCCCGCGCCTGCCCACGGCCTCGGGAGGCGACACCGCGGCGGTCCCCGCCACCCGCTCGTCTGACGTCTGGACGGCGTTGATTCCCTTCGACTCGCTGCCGCAGGTGCTCAATCCGCGGGGTGGCTACGTCCAAAACGCCAACGATCCCTTCTACTACACCAACTTGAACGTCGTCCCGGAGCAGGCGCGGTTCCCCGCCAACTTCCCGCAACCGCGTCTTGGGTTGCGATCCCAGCTCTCGCTCCGGCTGGTGCAGCAGCAGCGAAAGATGAGTCTCGAAGATGTCGTGCGGCTGAAACACGACTACACAATGCTGCTGGCAGAGCGCGTGAAGCCAGACCTGATCGCGGCGGTTCGTTCCAGCGACTCATCGGCGGAGGTGGCGGCGGCCGTCGCCGTCCTCGAGGCGTGGGACAACACGACGGCGCCAGCGTCCCGCGGCGGTGTGTTGTTCGACGTGTGGTTCCGCCGATACGTCGCGGCGGATGAGCAGAACCCGGGGTCGTATGACGAGCGGTGGGCGCGTGCATTTGCCGTCCCATGGTCCCCCGCCGATCCGACGACGACACCCCGCGGGATTGCGAACCCGGCCCGCGCTGTCACGGCATTCGTGGCCGCGATCGACGAGGTCACACATGATTTCGGCGCCGTTGGCGTGGCGTGGGGGGACGCGCACCGCGTGCGGGTCGGCGATGTTGACGTCCCGGTTGGGGGGTGCCCCGGGGGACTCGGCTGCTTCCGGGTCATCAGCTACGGGGTATCACCCGACAGCCTGTGGGTGGCCAGCCGCGGCGATGGCTGGGTACTCGCCGTGGAGTTCGGCCGAGACGGACCGCGGGCCTACTCCGTGCTGGCGTATGGCGAGAGCTCGCGGCCGGACTCCCCGCACCACTCGGACCAGGCGGCAATGTTCGCCCGCGGCGAGCTCAAGCCCGTGGCGTTTACCGAGGCCGACATTGCCCGCGGCCTGGTGCGGCGCTATCGACCCGTGCGGGCTCCATGATGCTCGTCCGGTTTCTCCCGGTGATCGTGAGCTGTCTCCTGCTGGCGGCGCACGTGCTGCGGTCCGTGGGCCTGACCATCGCGCTGTTGGTGCTTCTGCTCCCGTTGCTGCTGCTCGTGCGCCAATCGTGGGTGCCGCTCGTCATGCAGGTGGTGCTGGGGCTGGCCGTCCTGGAATGGGCGCGCACGGCGATCGCGCTGGCGCAGGGGCGCATGGCCGACGGCGAGCCCTGGGTACGCATGGTCGTGATTCTCGGGGCAGTCGCCGCCGTGACGGCGGCTGCGATTCTGATTCTCCGGCAACCCGTCGTCCGGCGGTATTTCGAGCCCTCAGCGACCCCCCGCTGACCACCGCTCCCTGGCGCTGCAGGCACCCGGACGGCGGGCTATCTTCTCCGGTGTCAGTTTGTGGATCCATCGCCCGGCGGCGCATACGGGGGCCGCGGGCGCAGGAGGTTTCGCGTCAGTCTTCGGAAGGAGTGGGATGTATGGGTACGAGTGTGAGGGATGGGGCTTCCGCGAAGTCAGCGAACATGGGTGACTACGCCTCCAGCCTGATGACCGCCGTGAAAGCCAAGAACCCGGCTGAGCCGGAGTTTCACCAGGCGGTCGAGGAGGTGGTCGAGTCCCTGACGCTGGTCCTCGACCGGCATCCGGAGTATCGGTCGGCGGGCATTCTCGAGCGCATTATCGAGCCCGAGCGGGTGATCCTGTTTCGTGTCCCGTGGGTGGACGACAGCGGAGAGGTGCAGGTCAACCGCGGCTTCCGCATCGAGATGAACAGCGCCATTGGCCCATACAAAGGCGGGCTGCGGTTCCACCCGTCGGTGAACCTCGGCATTCTCAAGTTCCTGGCGTTCGAGCAGGTCTTCAAGAACTCCTTGACGACCCTTCCGATGGGGGGGGGCAAGGGCGGGTCGGACTTCGATCCGAAGGGCAAGAGTGATCACGAGGTGATGCGGTTCTGCCAGAGTTTCATGACGGAGCTGTGGCGCCACATCGGGCCCAACACGGACGTCCCCGCTGGCGACATCGGCGTGGGTGGTCGGGAGATTGGATTCCTGTTCGGGCAATACAAGCGGCTGGCGAACGAGTTCACCGGCGTGCTGACCGGCAAGGGTCTCAACTGGGGCGGCTCGCTCATCCGACCCGAGGCGACCGGATACGGGGCAGTGTACTTCGCGGCCGAGATGCTCAAGAGTCGCGGCGACTCGCTCGAGGGGAAACGGTGCCTCGTCTCGGGCAGTGGCAACGTCTCGCAGTACACCTGTGAGAAGCTGTTGGATTTCGGAGCGATCCCCATGACGTTCTCCGACTCCAATGGGATCGTGTACGACCCCAGCGGGATCGATCGGGAGAAGCTCGCGTGGGTCATGGAACTCAAGAACGCCCGCCGCGGCCGGATCAAGGAGTACGCGGACAAGTTCTCGGGGGTGAAGTACGAAGCGTGGGATCCTCGCCTCGATCACAATCCGTTGTGGAGTATCGAGGGCCAGTGTGCGTTCCCGAGTGCCACGCAAAACGAGATCAACGTGAACGATGCCACCAACATGCTGAAGAACGGTGTCTTCGTGGTGTCCGAGGGCGCGAACATGCCCTGCACGGTCCAGGCCACGAAGGCCTTCCTCGATGCGGGCATCCTGTACGGCCCGGGGAAGGCGGCCAACGCTGGTGGTGTGGCCACCTCCGGGCTCGAGATGTCGCAGAACAGCATGCGCCTCTCGTGGACGCGCGAGGAAGTGGATGCGCGGCTGCAGCAGATCATGGTGGCCATTCACACGACCTGCTTCGAGACGGCAGCGCAGTACGGCACGCCTGGGAACCTCGTCAACGGCGCCAACATTGGTGGGTTCCTGAAGGTTGCGAATGCCATGATGGACCAGGGCGTGGTCTGAACCGGCCCTGGTGGATACCGGCGTGCGGGGTGGAGGTGCTCCACCCCGCATCGCCGATGGAAGGCTCTCCCGCATGACCCAGACGGAGCTCCTGCCGCTATACGCCACGAATCCGTATCAGGCCCTCCAGGGCCTGATGCCGTTTCGGGTGCAGGACATTCTCCTCGTCTCGAGTCTCTATGACTCGTTCACGCTGCGCGAAGACGGACGCCTGAACGAGCTGATCGCGAGCGAGTTTCTGGAGCTCTCACTGTATCACACGCCGGGGCTCACCCATGCGGCCAGTGGGGCCGAAGCCCTGGCGATGGCCAAGGAAGAGAAGCGCTTCGACCTGATCATCACCGCGCCCAACCCGGGCGACATGGACGCGGCGGCGTTGGCGCGCGGCGTTCGGGAAGCCGGGCTGGACGTGCCGGTCGTGGTACTCGCCTACGACAACGCCGAGCGCAAAGACTTCGTGGCCCGCCACGACCTGGGGGAGATCGAGCAGCTTTTTCTCTGGCAGGGGAATGCGCGGATTCTGGTGGCCATCGTGAAGTCGGTCGAGGATCGACGAAACGTTGCTCATGACACCTCCACGGCCGGCGTTCCGGTGATCCTGGTGGTGGAGGACAACGTTCGCTACTACTCGGCGTTCCTCCCGACCATCTACACCGAGTTGATCAGCCAGTCGCAGCGTCTCATCAGCGAAGGGGTGAATCTCTCGCACAAGCTCATCCGCATGCGGGCGCGGCCCAAGATCCTGCTGGCGAGTACGTTCGAAGAGGCGTGGGAGCTCTTCACACGGTATCGCCCGTACATCCTCGGGCTCATTTCGGATATCGAGTTCCCACGGGATGGTGCACCGTCGCGCGAAGCGGGATTCGATCTGGCTCGCATGGTACGGGCCGCGGTGCCGGATCTCCCGATTCTCCTGCAGTCGAGCCGGGCGGAATTCGCGATGGGTGCGGAAGCCGTGGGTGCGGAGTTCCTCCAAAAGTACTCCGACACGCTGCTCACGGACCTGCGCCGGTTCATGGTCGAGCAGTTCTCCCTGGGCGACTTCGTGTTCCGCATGCCGGACGGCCGGGAAGTGGCCCGGGCGGCGGACCTCAAGTCCCTCGAGGCGCTGCTGCACACGGTCCCGGCGGAGAGCATCGCGTACCACGGCGAGCGGAACCACTTCTCGAATTGGCTCGTGGCCCGCACGGAGTTCGCGCTCGCTCACAAGCTCCGGCCGCGCAAGGTCTCCGATTTCACTTCGCTGGAAGACCTCCGGCAGATCCTCATTGCGGCCATCGCCGAATACCGACGCGAGCAGAGCGAGGTGCTGGTCGCGGATTTCGACCGCGAGGCGTTCGACGGTTCGGAGAGCTTCTTTGCCCGGATCGGCGGGGGTTCGCTGGGCGGGAAGGCGCGCGGGCTGGCGTTCTCCCGCTATCTGCTCAACTACCATCGCGTAGCACGACGCTTCGCCGGTGTCCGCATCGCCGTCCCGCCCGCCGTGGTGCTCGCGACGGACTGCTTCGACCAGTTTCTCGCCGAGAACGACCTGCTCGAGCTTGCGCTGGGCGGGGGGGACGACGATCAGCTGCTCCGCAAGTTCCTCGCGGCGGACCTGCCGGCCGAGGTGGTGCTGGACTTGCGGCGGTTTCTGGCGGCGGTGCGGTGGCCGATTGCCGTGCGCTCGTCGAGCCTGCTGGAGGATTCGCAGACGCTCCCGCTGGGGGGCGTCTACAAGACCTTCATGCTCCCCAACAGCCACCCGGATGACGGAGAGCGCCTCGCGCAGCTGATGCAGGCGGTCAAGCGTGTCTATGCGTCGACCTTCAGCCAGCACGCCCGTGCGCAACTGCGTGCCACGCCGTACCGCCCGGAAGAGGAGAAGATGGCGGTCGTGCTCCAGAAGGTCGTGGGATCGCGCCACGGGAGCCGGTACTACCCGGACTTCTCGGGGGTTGCGCGCTCGTACAACTACTACCCGGCGAGCCCGCAGCGCGCCGAAGACGGGGTGGCGGCCGTCGCGCTCGGTATGGGCCGCACGGTCGTCGAAGGGGAGGCCTGTCTCAGTTTCAGCCCACCCTACCCGCGCCAGATCTTGAGCTTCTCATCGGTGGAAGACGTGCTCGCCAACTCCCAACGAGAGTTCTGGGCGCTCGAGCTGAATCACGGCGCCGGCGTGCTCGAGTCCGAGGAGTCGATGCGGGAGCTGCGGTATGACCTTGCGGTCGCCGAGGAGGATGGTCCGCTCGCGCGTCTGGGCTCGACCTACTCGGCCGAAAACCACGCGATCTACGACGGCTTGTCCCGCAACGGTGTTCGGCTCGTGACGTTCGCGCCGATCCTGAAGCGTGGAGTCTTCCCCCTGGCGGACACGCTGAAACTGCTGCTGGACGTGAGCAAGAAAGGCATGCACCGGGACGTCGAGATCGAGTTCGCCGTCCGGCTTGGGGAGTCGGAGAATGAAGAGCACGAGTTCGGGTTCCTGCAGGTGCGGCCCGTTGCACGATTGCGGGAGTCAGATGGCCCGTCCCTCGACGAGGCGCCGGACGATCTCTTGCTGTGTCGCAGCCCGCGCGTCCTCGGCAACGGCGTGGTCAACGACCTGTATGACCTCGTCGTGGTGGACTTCGATCGGTTCGACCGGTCGCGGACCCACGATGCCGCACGCGAGATCGGGCGATTCAACGCGGCCCTCTCGGCGGACGGTCGGCCGTACCTCCTCATCGGCGTGGGCCGATGGGGGTCGACCGATCCGTGGCTCGGCATCCCCGTGACCTGGGACGAGATCGCCGGGGCGCGGGTCATCGTCGAGTCCGGGTTCCGGGACTTCCGTGTGACACCCTCGCAGGGCAGCCATTTCTTCCAGAACCTGACGTCATTCGAGCTGGGCTACTTCACGGTCAACGCGGATGCGGGTGAGGGGTTCGTGGACTGGGAGTGGATCGCCGCGCAACCGGCGCACGGCGAGGAGACGTTGGTCCGCCACCTGCGGTTCACCGACCCGATCCTCGTGAAGATGGCCGGCCGCGATGGTCGGGGAGTCATCTTCAAGCCGGGCAGGGGCCGCTGAGTGGTCGAATCCCTCCTTCACACTGCTTCACAGAAAACTTCACGCTCCACCCCCTAGGCTCCTGCCTGGGGCTTCTAGGCCCAGGGAATCCGTCGGGAGACGGGATATTCGATCAGTTCGTTCGGGATTGTCGCCCGAGGCGACGGCCCGGCTTTTCCAGGAGCGTGCATGGCCAAATACCGTATCGCGTGGCTGCCCGGTGATGGCGTCGGCATTGACGTCCTCGAGGCGGCCAAGATCGTTCTCGATCGTGTCGGACTCGACGCGGAGTACGTCCCGGGCGATATCGGCTGGGAATTCTGGTGCTCGGAAGGGGATGCGTTGCCGCAGCGGACACTCGACTTGCTTCAGAGTGTGGACGCCGCCCTGTTCGGCGCCATCACGTCGAAGCCGGTCAAGGCGGCCGCCGCCGAGCTGGTGCCTGGCCTCCGCGACAAGGGGCTGAGCTACCGGTCGCCGATCGTGCGGATGCGGCAGCTGTTCGACCTCTACGTCTGCCTGCGACCGTGCAAGGCCTATCCGGGGAACGCTCTGAACTACAAGGAAGGGATCGACCTCGTCGTGTTCCGCGAGAACACCGAGGATCTGTATGCGGGGGTCGAGTTTGCGCCGGTGCCGCAAGAGCTGGCCGACGTGCTCGGACGGCTGGCGAAGCCGTTCGGGCACTTCGGCAAGCTCCCGGGCGACCAGTACGCCATCTCCTGCAAGATCAATACGCAGCTGGGTTCGGAGCGCATCATCCGGGCGGCGTTCGACTTCGCGCGCAAGTTCCAGCGGAAGAAGGTCACGGTCGTGCATAAGGCCACCGTGGTACGCGCGACGGACGGGCTGTTCCTCGAAGCCGCCAAATCGGTTGCCAAGGACTATCCCGAGATCCAATTGGACGACGCCAACATCGACGCGATGACGATGTGGCTCCTCAAGAACCCGTTCAACTACGACGTGCTCGTGGCGCCGAACCTCTATGGAGACATCGTCTCCGATTTGTGCGCACAGATGGTCGGCGGGCTGGGGTTCGGGTGCTCGGGGAACATCGGTGAGAAGCTCGCGGTCTTCGAACCCACCCACGGCTCCGCCCCGAAGTACGCCGGTCAGCACAAGGTCAATCCGCTCGCCACGGTCCTCGCGGTGAAGATGATGTTGGACTGGTTGGGTGAGACCGACAAGGGCGCGGCGCTCGAGCACGCCGTTGCCACGGTCATCGCGGAGGGCAAGGTCAAGACCTACGACATGGGTGGTAGCCACACGACGCTCGACATGGGCCGTGCCGTGGCGGCGGCGCTCTGACGACCATGTCATCGCCCGTCATCGCCCGTCATCGCCTCTCATCGCCTGACGGCGTGCCCCGCTGCCGCCGCCGCGGCAGTGACCGACCATGACCGACCTCCTGCTGCATGAGGTCGGCCCCCGCGACGGATTGCAGATGGAGCGGTCCGTGGTGCCCACCGACGTCAAGGAGTCCTGGATCCGTCGGTTGATGACGGCGGGCGTGGACATCGTGCAAGTCGGGTCGTTCGTCCATCCGGAGAAGGTCCCGCAGATGGCGGATACGGACGAGCTGTTCCGGCGTCTCGTCACGCAGAAGGACCGGACGGTTACGCTTTCCGGCCTCGTGCTCAACGAGAAGGGACTCGAGCGTGGCCTTGCCTGTGGCGTCGAGATGTTCTGCATGGGCGCCTCGGCCAGTGAGACCCACAGCCGCAAGAACACGGGCATGAGCACGGACGAAGCCCTGCGGCGCATCATCGGCGCGGCCCGTCAGGCCCTCGCCGCCGGGGTGAAGGTGCAGGTATCGGTGCAGTCGGCATTCGGCTGCGGCTTCGAGGGACCAATTGCGGAGTCGCGCGTGCTCGACATGGTGGGCGAGTACCTCGCGGCCGGACTCGCCAACATCAGTCTGGCCGACACCGCCGGCCACGCCCACCCGGCGCAGGTCGAGCGCCTGTACGCCGCGGTGCGCCGACTCGATGCGGCCGTGCAATGCACCTGCCACTTCCACAACACCTATGGCCTCGGCATGGCGAACATCTTCGCCGCGCTGCGGGCCGGGGCGACGTCGGTCGAGACGTCGTTCGCGGGTCTTGGCGGCTGCCCCTTCACCAAGGTCGCCGCCGGCAACGTGGCCACGGAGGACTTCGTGCACGCTCTCCAGCGCGATGGCCTCCGGATGGACGTGAACCTCGAGCGATTGATCGGCATAGCCCGAGATGTCGCCGCCCACTTCGGCCGCGACATGCAGGGTTTCGTTCACAAGACGGGGCCGATTCCATCGGGTGGGACGCCATGACGAGACCGATCCTGGAAGGCGTGCGGGTGCTCGATCTCACGAATGTGCTGGCGGGCCCGTTTGCCACACTGCACCTCGCGCTGCTCGGTGCCGAAGTAATCAAGATCGAGAATCCCAAGGATGGCGACCTGGCGCGGAAGCTCGGCATCCTCCCCGAGTTCAACGACCAGTTGATGGGCACGAGTTTTCTCGCGCAGAACAGCAACAAGAAGTCGGTCACGCTGAACATGAAGCCGGACGAGGGGAAGGCGATCTTCCGACGGCTCGCCGCCACGGCAGACGTCCTGGTCGAGAACTTCCGCCCCGGCGTGATGGATCGCCTCGGGCTCGGCTATGCGGTGTTGGCCGAGTTGAATCCCCGGCTCGTCTACTGCGCGATCTCGGGCTTTGGCCAGACGGGCCCGGATGCGCTGAAGCCAGCGTATGACCAGATCATCCAAGGGCTCAGCGGCGTGATGGCGATCAACGGCGACGAGCGGCTGAACCCGTTGCGCTGCGGGTTCCCGGTCTGCGACACGGTCGGCGGCCTCAACGCGGCCTTCGCGATTCTCGGGGCGCTGTATCACAGGGAACGCACCGGTGAAGGCCAGTTCATCGACGTGGCGATGCTCGACTCGATCATGCCGCTCATGGGTTGGGTCGCCGCGAATCTGCTGATCGGGAAGCAGCAGCCCGTGCTGATGGGGAATGACAACTTCACCGCGGCGCCGTCCGGGACCTTCCGTACGCAGGACGGCTATATCAACATCGCCGCCAACAAGCAGGAGCAGTGGGAAGCACTCTGCGATGTGATCGGGGTACCGGAGCTGAAGACCGACTCGCGGTTCCAGAAGCGGGATGTCCGCAAGCGCAACCGCAAGGACCTGACTCCGCTGATCGAGGCGAAACTCGCCGAGCGACCGACCGATGACTGGGTGGACCTACTCAACGCGCGCGACATCCCGAGTGGGGCCATTCTCGGGCTCGAAGCGGCGCTGAGCCAGCCCCAGGTCGAGCACCGGCAGGCGTTGCGCGAGGTCGTGATCGAGGGGTTGGGCTCTTACAAGTTGTTCGGGATGACGGCACAGTTCGAGAAGACGCCGGGGGCAATCACGGCCCCGCCGCCCCGGCTCTCGGCCGACACGGCGACCGTGCTCGGTGAGATCGGGGTGGATGCGGAAGCGCTCGCCGCGCTCAAGGCCAAGGGCGTCGTCTGACGCCGCAGAAAAGGAGTCCCGCATGGGGATGACCGTTGCTGAGAAGGTTCTCGCGCGCGCGGCCGGCCGGTCGGCCGTGAAGGCGGGAGATGTGATCGAGCCCGCCGTGGATCTCGCCATGTCGCACGAGAACGCGGCGCTCGTGATCAATCAGTTCCTGGAGATCTATCAGGGCACGCCGCTGCCGCCGAAGATCTGGAACCCCGATCGCGTGGCGGTGATCTTCGACCATCGCGTGCCGGCGGAATCGCACAAGACCGCGTCCAACCAGAAGAAGGTGCGGGAGTTCGTGGCGAGTCAGCTCGTGCGGAAGTTCCATGACATCCGCGGCGATGTGGGCGGTATCTGCCACCAGATCCTGCCGGAGAACGGCTACGTGCGGCCCGGTGCGGTCGTGGTCGGCACCGACTCACACACCACGAGCCACGGCGCGTTGGGGGCCTTCGCGTTCGGCATTGGTGCCACCGAGATGGCGAGCGTCTGGGCGCT
>JAOUDR010000607.1 GCA_029859185.1 Gemmatimonadota bacterium | reverse complement strand
GGTGGCGGGCTGCCGGTGGGGCGGGCCGCCCCGAAGAACCTGGAACTCCTTGCCTCCTACGCCACCGAGATCGGCAGCACGGTTGCCCTGGGGGTGAGCTACAAGCTCATCCAGTTCCGGCAGGATTGTCAGGGCGACTGCGGGACGCTCGGCGACGTCAGTGGTACTACGCACGCAGTCGATGTCGGGGCCCAAGTGAGTCTCGGGGCCGCGGACGCCTTGCAGATCGGCCTCGCGCTCCGCCACGCCGGGTTCAAACTCCAGCTGGAGAACAAGGCGCAGGCCGACCCACTCCCCACCCAGCTCGCGCTCGGCATCCAGTACCGGCTTCCATTGCAGACCTTGGGAGCAAGCCCGGACATCGTTGCCCGGGTGTTGCTGGATGTGCATGACGAATGGAGAGAGTACGGCAGCCCGGACGCGCGCACTGGCGTGGAGGTGGGATACGGAAACGCCGTGTTCCTCCGCGCGGGGTACGCCTTCCTGCAGTCGGAGACGCGCGGCGCTTCCCTTGGGCTGGGTGTGCACTTCGACCGCTTCATCGTGGATATCACGCGCGTGTTCTATCAGACCGGCGCGTTCGACGATCCACTCCAACTCGGGCTGCGGATCGGACTGTGAGGCCCGCGCTGGTCGGGTTCGTGCTGGTGGCACTCGCGGGCAGCGGCCCGCTCGCTGCCCAACAGCAGCCGCCCACCGCGGAGGCGAGGGAGCCGAGCCTCCTGACCGATCCCGGCAAGGCCCTGTGGGTACGACCGCTGGCGTCGCTCCTCGTTCCCGGAACGGGGCAACTCCTGGGCAGGCACCCGCGCGGCGCCGTCTACCTCGTCGCCGAAGCGCTCCTGATCACACGCGCGCTGACGCTCAACTCCTACGGCCGCCGCGACCAAGACCGGTACCGGGAGTTGGCGGCGGTGGTCGCTCGAGCCGCCTACAGCCCGACGCTGCGAGACACGGTGTTCGAGTACTACGAGCAGATGGGTCGGTGGGTGGAGAGCGGCCCGTTCGACACCGATCCGGGCCCGGGTTTGGCGCCGCCCACCGACGAGCGCACGTACAACGGACAGATCTGGCGGTTGGCGCGAACGACGTTCTTCCCCGACCCGGCCCAGGATCCAGACACCGATTCCCCGGAGTATCAGCGGGCGCTCGCGTTCTATACCAGCCGAGCCATTGGCCCCGACTTTCGATGGTCCTGGCGCAATGCGGGTCTCGAACAGGACCTTTATCGGCAGACCATTGCGGCGAGCGACGAGGCGTTCCGCGGCGCGACCACGACCTTGGGCATCATCCTGGTGAATCACCTTCTCTCGGCCGTGGACGCGTTCATCACTGAGCGGCTCTCGAGACCAGACCGACCGGTGTCGCTGCACACCGCGGTCTGGACGACCTCATACGCGCGCCGACATGGATTCGCGGCCGTGATTTCGATTGGGCTCTAGCCCCAGGAGCGGCGGTTTGACTTCTCTCGTGGTGGCCCGTAAGTTTCGACCCGCCATGCAATTACGGAAGAGCGACTAGGTGCGATCCCGCCAGTCGGTGGTTTACTTTGCGCCGGAGGATCGACCGGTACCGGAGCTCGTCTCCGCGTTGGCGGTGGACTACGGTTTGCCGCTCCTGCGCCCACGGACACGGGCGGATGTCGAGATGATCGCCGCGCGCAGCCTGCCCGCCGTGATCGTGGTGGCCGCCGAGCTGGACAGCGAGGGCAGGGCCCTGTGCGCCTCGCTCAAGTTGGATCCGTATACCGGCGTCATCCCCGTGGCGGTGATCGCCCCGGGGCATCAGAGTGAGGAGACGCGGGCCTGGTTCGAGATCGGCGCGGATGAAGTCATCACGCCAATCTTCGACCCGCCCGAGCAGCGGGCGCGGCTTGACGCGCTCCTCGCGCGCGCCCAGACGGCGGTGGCCGTGCATCCCTCCACTCGCCTGGCCGGCACCACGGACATCGAGCGCGAAATCAAGCGTCGCCTGGAATCCGGGGAGCCGTTCGCGGTCTGCTATGCCGACCTCGACCATTTCAAGGAGTTCAATGACCGGTATAGCTACTACGATGGCGACCGGGTCATCTTCCTCCTGTCCCGCATGCTCCGCGACGTGGTGCGGGGACTGGCCGCGGACAACGGGTTTGTCGGCCATATTGGGGGCGACGATTTCATCTTCGTCGTCAGTGGGCTCGACGTCTCCGGCATCTGCGCGGAGATCATCGACGTGTTCGACGCGCTGATCCCGTATCAGTATTCCGAACCGGACCGCCGCGCGGGATATTTCTTTGGGAAGGACCGGCGTGGCCAGTTGTATCGGGTGCCGCTGATGACGCTTTCGATCGGCATCGTCACGAACGAGCGTCGGACGTTTACCCATCCGGCGCAGGTGAGCACGCTTGCCACCGAGATGAAGAGTTACGCCAAGACGCTGCCGGGCTCGGTGTTCGTGGTGGATCGGCGCCACGACGAGTCCGATGGGGAGATTGAGGAGGGAGCCCGATCATGAACGTGCGTTGCCCATCGTGCCGCACGGTCTTCCGCGTGGATCCGGTCAAGGTG
>JAOUDR010000057.1 GCA_029859185.1 Gemmatimonadota bacterium | reverse complement strand
CGGGTGTACCGCGTGAGCAGGGTCCCCGGGAAGGAGGACGGAAACGGCTGCGTGACATCGGTGGTGTCGAACTGCGTCGTCGGTACACCCGCCAGCGGGTTGAGTCCGCCAGGGTGGAGTTGCTTGGCGGTATATAACGTGCCGGCGGTAATGCGGTTGAGGGAATCGTAGGCGTAGAGCATGCGCGTGCCGAGCGGGTCGTACGCGTCGGTGATTCGGCCCAGGTTGTCGAGGACGTAGGACGTGACCGCCCCGGCCGGCGACGTCGCGCGCTGGACGTTGCCGTTCCCGTCATACGTGAACCGGTTGGTCTGATCCTGTACCACGTCAGTCCCACTGCTCTGGACCCAGGTGGCCACGCGCCGCTCTGCCACACTGTCGATCACCCCGGCGAGCACCCCACTGGTCCTGAAGAAGAACTTGGTCGCATGGCCCCGGGGATCGATCACCGAGTCGGTCAAGCCCAGGACCGCATGGTAGGCATAGTCGGTTCTCCGCCCGAGAGCGTCTTCAGCCCGGGTTGGTGCATCCGGTGAATTGCCATCCCCGTACGTCAGCCGCAGGACCTTGGTCGCAAGCCCTGCGGTTCCCAGGTGGCTGGTGCTGTCTCGCTGTTCGGTCAGATTGCCGCGGGCATTCCAGGACAGGCGCACCACGCGACCAGTGGCGGTTCCGGCAGTCGGGTGCGGGTATTGCACACGGGTGAGAAGCGCCGGGAGCGACTTGCTGCTGTCGCGCGCCATAACCGTCATTGTCCCCAGGCCGACGTGCCAGGTGCGCATCGGTTGCCCGAATCGGTCCACCGCGACATCCACCGCATCCCCGGTGCCGGGGATCGGTCCATCGACTCGGGTCGAAAGCCCGTTGACGGCGGTGTCGGACTCCACCAGGGCGGTGAATCCCCGCTCGTCCCAGGGAGTGACCGTCGTGGTCGTGAAGCTCGTACCTGCGGAGTCCGCCTGGATCGCTACCGCCGTCACGCGCGCGTTGTTGCCGTAGGTGTAGGCGGTCGAGGCCGAGTCCCCCTTCGTGGTGCCCGGTTGCCGACTCGCGATCCGCTTCACCAGAACGTTGCGAGCGTCGTAGGCGAAGCGCGTGCTGTCGAGCTTTCCGGGCAGGACGATCTTGAACAGGTTGCCGCCGGCCATGCTGGTCCGCAGCTGCCGCCCCCCCGGGTCGGTAATCGTCTCGAGAAGCCCGGTCGTCGGGTTCCACCCGAGAATGAAGTTCCGTGAGGTGGCATCGTTCGGTGGCACCGTGATCGTGGCCAACCGCGGTTGCCCGGCCACTGTCGTCCACGAGAATGTGGTCCGATGCCCAACGCGGTTGGTCGTGAGGCGATGCCGGCCGGTGTTGTCCAGGGTCACGGAGGTACCATGTCGCAGGGGCCGTCGGTACCACTTGGTTCCCAATGTGTCGAACCGCACCAGGCTGTCAGGAGCATCCCCGGGGGCGCCATAATAGTTGTTGCTCGCCCCGAAGGAGAGCTCCCGGATCGTGGAGCCGGCACCATTATTGGCCGCCACCTTCAGCCGCCAGTATCGGTACGCCCCGACCGAGCTCCAGACCACACTGCTCCAACCCGCCTGAGGCTTGAACCCACTCAGCACCGTCGCCCAGGTCGTCCCGTTACTGCTGTACTGCACATCGTAGGTGGCGTTCGTGGCGGTCGCGGCGTAAAGCCGTGCGCTCGTCACCGCCTGGAGAAAGGTAGCGCCCAGGTCGGCGCGCACATACGCGGCCGTCGATGTACCGGAGCTCGTCGTCCAGGCGGTGTTCGTAAGCGTCCCGTCAACGCTGTTGGCGGCTGAAAAACCGGCGAGGCCGGAGGCCGTGAGCTGCCCCGCGGTCACCCCCGCGCCGCGCTGGTACACCCGGATGGAGCCGTCCCCTGCGACCCAGACCCGCCGGGTGCTGTCGGACGGATCGATGAGGACCTGTTCTAGCCCAAGCAGCGCCCACCCCCGACCGTACTCGCTGACTGAACGGTTCACGACCAGCACATTCCCGGATACAACCGAATCGAACACCGCAGGGTACAGGTTTCGCAGGGTCAGCGTCGCCGGATAGTACCCAGTGGGCAGACTCGACCAATTGAGGTTACGCCCGACCACCACCTGAAAGGTGTCACTGCAGGCGATCGTAACGCAGTTATAGCCGCTGGGTGGAGCCACTGTCGTGCTGTCCTTGAGCGTGCCGTTCACCGTCAGGATCACCCGGACCGTGCTCGGCATCGCGATCGTGGCCGGCTCGGACACTCGGCCCGCCACGAGCGTGAGCCCCGTGGCAGTCGCCGAGTTGTAGTGCAGGCTGAGGGAGCGGTCCTTGCCAAGGCTACGGTAGCCCGGCATCCCCTGCACCACGAAGAGGTCACCGCAGGTGAGGCCCGCGCCCTCGCCCGCTCCCACGGTGAAACACAGCCCGCGGTCCACGTTGTCCAGGTTGCGGTTGAGGAAGGCAATCCCTCCTTTGCCCCCGTTGTACACCCCCACAGTCAACCACCCGGTATCCGAATTCAGTTCCTCGACGGCGACAAGCCCAACTGCACCGGCCCCCGTAGTGCTGAGGGTGGAATAGGTCAGCGAGACCTCCATGGATTCGCCCTCATTCAGGTATCCGGAGGTGGGGTTTACGTTGTCGCAGCTGACCGGTCCGCTGGTGGTGCAATAGAAATCGAAAGACTTGGGCGATACGCTCTGATTGACCACCCAATAGGTTGCCGGATAGGGGCCGGTGTTCGGCAGCCGGCTCGGATCCACCGAGGGGACGCTATAGACGATGACGCCGCTGCCAGGCGCGAGGGGGACGACCTGTGCCGCCAGGGACCCAGCCTCTGGCGTCAGGCTCATCACTACGAGCAGCAGACCCAGGGAGGGGAGCGAGCCTGGAGATGGCCAGAGATCCAGGGCAGCGCGCAGCGATCGAACCGGCGAGGACCGCGACATCGGAAGGGCTCCGGAAGGGGGCAGCCCTTCCTTCTCACGCGGCGTGCCAGCGAGGTAGCCGGAAGAAGTGCCGGCCGGATCACGAGTTACGGAACCAGCACTGTCTCACGTCTCACGCCGGATGATCCCCGTCTCACTCCCCCTGAGACGGGTGAGACGGGAGGGCGTCGGGGCCGGTGAGACATTGGTGCAGCGTGAGACTGAGCTTCCGCAGCCGGCGGTAGAGGGTCGCGCGGCTCAGACCGAGCGCCGCCGCAATCAAGCCTGGGTCTCCATCGAAGCGCCGGCAGCGTTGGATGCTCACGCCTCACTCCCCCGCGGTGCAGGCTTGCAGGTGAGACCCGCGCTGTCGGCGGTCGTCGCATCAGTCAGGCGCCGAATGCCGCCTGCGCCCGAGTCAACCCCTGCGCCGGCTGGATGCCAGCAGCTAGCGCCGCTCCTGCCAGTACCCGGGGCGTTGGCGATGGTGCATGACGGCCAGGATCCGGACCGTATCTGCTGGCAACCGGTAGATGATGCTGAAGGGAAAGCGACCGAACGCCAATCGCCGAAAATCAGCTTCGATGGCTGGACCGATGCGGGGAAATCGGCGGATGAGCCCGACGGTGCGCTCGGCCTCGTCCAGAAACGCCAGACCGAGGCCGGGCGCCCGCGCCTCGTAGTACCCGACCGCATCCAGCAGTTCCTGGCCGGCGGCCGGGTGAAAACTCGCCGGGGTCACCGATGCCCGGCGCGCGCCTTCGAAAAGACTTCTTCGGCGAGAAGCGGCACGACTCGACCAGCCTCGATCTCGGCGTCGCGCCGCCGGGCCTCAGCGACCCAGGCTGTGGTGATGTCAGGGTCGTCCTCGATGCTGGCCAGCAGGCGTTCGGCGAGGCGTGCTCGGCCCTCCGGGGGAAGGCTGAGCGCCGCGGCTTCAATCTGTTCCAGGTTGATCTGCACAGGTCGATCCTGCTAGGGCTGGGCCAAATTTAGCCGAGCCGCGGCGAGGGGTACAGGGCGTCGCCGGCAGCCACGGGTTACGTCTCACGCCCCTCAGTGCAGGCCTTGGCGACGTGCTTGATTGGCGCAACGGGAAGGACTGCCCTGCTCGGCGCCTAGGCACGGTCCGCCGAGCGAGGACCAGGCCAGCGAGAAGACTTGCCGGAGCTCCGCCTTTGAAAGCCCCCGCGCGCCCTATCGCGGGGGCAGGCTCAGCGTCGCGGCCCCCACTCGAACAGGTCATCGTGGACGGGCCTATCTGCCTCACGAGGCCTCCACCCGCAATGATCCCCGTCTCACTCCCCCTGAGCGGGGTGAGACGGGAGGGCGTCGGGGCCGGTGAGACATTGGTGCAGCGTGAGACTGAGCTTCCGCAGCCGGCGGTCTGATGGACCGCTCGACCGCCCACGTGCGACGCCTCCGAGTGGGGCTAAGATCGAGCTAGGCGGTGCCCGTCAGCAGGCAGGCGGCTTGGACTATCGACGCATCCGTCTACAGTCGAGGGGGCAGCGGTGGTGGGGTGACCTCCGCGTGCCCCCGCTGATGGAGCAGCGGATCGCTCGCATCCTACTCAATGGGGCCGGCCCGGCAGCGACCGGTGTCCGCTGGTCATTCAGGACCATTCGGGTCTCCACCACCCTCTTTTTGTTCGCGGCGAGGCTCGCCATTCGCACGGGCCCCGAAGCGCCGAACCAGCCTGGGCCGCCGCGCATCAACAGCAACTCGGGAGCACCACACGCTAGACTCGGCCGCCCCTCAGGGGAAGCGAGGGACCTCCTCAGCGAGCAGGATCCAACTCACTCACCGTCACAAGAACGTCGGTAAAGTGATGCCCTGATACTGCTGCGGACAGGGTGCCTGTGACCTTCACGGCGCGGTTCAGCAGGCTTGGCGGTGGACTCTGCCCTTCGGGCATGATCAGTTGGATCTCCGTGACGCCATGGAAAGCTCGAATATTGACCTCACTCGTCGAATCTCCACAGATGTCAACTGGAGCTCGTAGCCTCAAGATCGGCACCTTCAGTCGCTCGTCCCTTGTAGTGTCTTCGCCGTAGTTGGGAGGGCCAAAGCGATCCACCACCTGCAAGGTCCCTCCGAGCTCTTCCACCTTGGGCTCATAGTGGAGGCAAGTCGCCTGACCGGCCGGGCCTCGGACACAGGCCAAAGACAAGGCGAGACACCAGGACTGCTTGATCGAGATGCGGGCCATGGTCAGGGCCTCCGATATGTCACTGTACCCGGCGTCCATCCTTCAACGGTCCGAATCGCGTTTGCCACAAGCCCCACTTCGTCGTCACCGAGCGTGTTCATCCCTACGTTTCCCGGAAGGCCTACGTGCTGCCGGACGATGGCTTGATAGTTGGCAGTATTGTTCTCGCTCGGCGGAGCATACCGGTTGATCGCCCCATCAATCGTCTGCCGCTGGTAGGTGCTGGTGCCGAGAAGGCTCACGACTGCGTCGCTCCCTCTTTGCTCGTTCGAGAAGACCGCAAATCTTCCCGAGACACCGATGGAGCCGTGCGACTGGCTAAACGGTGTGTCGCGCATGTTGCCAGGGTTGTTGTTTCGCCAAGCCCGAGTCCCGCCCGACCGTACCTCTTCCGAACCATTGCCCCGGACGATTATCGTATTGAGGCCTTCTCCGTAAGCCTTCTCTGGTCCGATGTCCGCTTGTGTGCAGTTCCCCCGTTGTAGCTGATGGCACAACCCGAACGGATCCGTGTACGTGACACCCCTATTGCCCGATGGGGGTGGAGGGTGACCACCCGCTCCTAGCCCGCCGGCTCCGGCCGGTGCACCCTCGGAGCACCCAAACCAGAGGTGCTTCCATGATTTCCTTCCCCAGGCGCGAGCGCGCCCAGCAGGCCGCCGCCGTGGTCGGCGTCGATGCCGGCAAGTTCTCCCACACCCTGGTCATCCGCCCCAAAGGCCAGCCCGACTCCAAGCCCTTCAGTTTCCCCACCACACGCCAGGGCTTCGAGGCGGCGGTGGCCTTCCTGCGCCAGCAGGCGCCGGGTGCCGCGCTCTCGAAGATCCTCGTCGGCATCGAGTTCGCCGGTAACTACGGCTTCACCTTCGCCCACTTCCTGGCTCAGCTCGGCACCTCCGTGGTCAGTGTTCTGCCCGCCCACACCAAGCGCTGGAAGGACGTCGCGCATAATCAGCCCCTGAAGACCGACGCCAAGGACGCCGGGACCATCACCGACCTCTTGGCCCAGGGCCACTTCGTCACCTTCCCGTTCCTGGCCCCGGCCTACGCCGATCTCCGCTACCTGGTGGCGGCCCGCGAGCGGCTGTCGCTCCTCCGCCGGGGGGCGATGACCCAGCTCCGGAGCCTGCTGCAGGTGGTCTTCCCCGAGTTCGAGGCCATCTTCCCCCTGTTGACCAAGAAGACCCCGGTGTCTGTACTCCGGGCCTTTCCCACCCCGGAGGACCTGCTCCGGGCCTCGAAGGCGAAGGTGCTCCGGGTGCTGCACACCGCCAGCCGGGGCCACCTCGGCGCCGAGACCTACGAGCAGCTGATCACGGTGGCGAAAGCCACCCTGGGCCTCCCCGGCGCCCAGGGCCGGCTCCGCCAGGAGATCAGTCTGGTGCTCGAGCGACTGGCGCTCTTCGAGGCCCAGATCAACGCGTTGGAGGCCGCGATGGTCGACGCCCTGCTGGGCGTACCCGAGACACCCTTCCTCCTGAGCATTCCCAAGATTGCACCGGTGACGGCCGCCGTGTTCCTCGGCTCGATCGGCGATCCCCAGGCCTATGAGTCAGGACAGCAGATCCTCCGGCTCGCGGGGCTCTCCCTGGTCGAGCGCTCCAGCGGCATCCTCCGCGGCACCAAGCGGATCTCCAAACGGGGCCGGCCGCTGCTCCGCCAGGCGGCGTACATGTTCGCGGTCCGGAGCATCACCAAGGACGGCCTCTTCCGGGCCGAGTACGAGGCGCTCTGTGCTCGCAATGGCGGCCAGAAGATGAAGGCCGTCGTGGCGGTGATGCGCTCGGGGCTCCGGCTGGTGTACAGCGTGGCTCGGGATCGGCGGTTGTTCACGGCCGAGCCCCCGGTGTGGCGAGAGCGGCCTGCCCGGCGGGTGGCCACCGCCTGAGCCGGACGCACGACGGCTGGCCGGTCGGGCCTGAGGAGCCCTTGTTCGCTTGAAGGAGCCTCCGGGCTCGCTTCCCATCATACAGTGCTCCCCCGGCCGAGGGTCCGCTCGAGTCTCCGATAATGGGGTGTCGAGGGTCGCACGCCGCGCGCGTGCCACGCCTCCGAGTAGAGCTAGGATCGAGCTACGCGGTGCCCGTCAGCCGGCAGGCGCTCTTTGACAATTGCTGTACCGTGCAGCATTGTGTGCCTCGGGCCCCCGCGGATCCGTGTTGTGAGCCGAGGCGGGCGTGAGCGCGGCCTCCCACAAAACACCTGATCGCGGGCGGGCCCAATTCCCACGCTTCCCGGGCACGTGCTGGCGTGGATCCGATAATCCCACCGACGGGCGCCGTGTGCGCCGCGTCCGACGTGACACGCGATCGCGCCGGGGCCACTGCCGAGCGTTAGATGTGGTGGTGCAGGGTGCCAGTCAACTGCGACTACACATGGCCGACTGGCGCCGGGCTGTATCCGCCTCGTTCAAAACGAGCGAGGAGGCTGTCGTGGGCCTTGCGATGAGGGGTCACCACCTCGATGTGGCCGTGGTGTGACAGGAACGCGTAGAAGCCTCCCACGAGGGGAACGTAGTGTGCGTCCCATTGGAATAGGAGCGCGAGGCTCAATATTGTGTGCGCCTGCACGAACTCTTCGGGCTCGAACAGATTCGCCGGACGCGCACGTACATTTGCGGCCTCCGGAGTAGGACCGCGCACCGCCGTGAGGAGGAGATGGCCCACTCGTTCCGTTGTCGCGCTCCAGATGTCCCAATCTTGCAGCCAGACCAGCCCACCGCGGAACTTCTCTTCCTCATCGTCAGGAACTGCTGTCATCATGAGAGCATAACACAGCCCAATGACTTCCGTGGCCGACCCGGCCACCAGGACACGGAGTCGGTGGCCGGCGCCGCCCGGGAAGTCGATGCGAGAAGCCGGAAGATCGCCGGTGCGGCGCAGCCCCTGCTCCGCGCACCACTTCATCGCCTGTTCGTCCGATAGAAGATGCATATGGGAGCCTGTTATGGAGTCGGTACAAGATTGGTCGCTGGGACGGCAAACCTGAGAAGCGTGCGCACAATGATATACGTGACCGCCGCCGCGCCGATGGCATCCACCTGGTTCTTTGGGGGGAACTGCTGCGGCCCATAGATTGGGGTGCCATCATGATCCCCGATCTCGGTGCCGTCGGGAAGGAACCGCCTAGTATTGTTCCGCCCCCCCATGCCCTTGATGTCCCAATGGCCTTCGGGGTCCCAGCTTCCGCTTGGCTGCTCGCCCTTCTCAGTTGGAGTCTTGTACTTGGGAGCGTACTTCCTTCGTTCGCCAGAACCTGGTACTTCGACCCAGCTGTTCTCTTCACCCTTCCTCCCGGTGGGTGCGGGGATCGGCGGGCCACCCGCCGGCTCAGGACACGGGATTGCTTTGCCGTCCGCATCTTTGCATCCAGGAGAAAGTCCGAACGGATCAGTATAGGCTACCGGATTATTGCCATTATACTGGTACAAGTTGATCCCACCCGCAACACCGATCGGATCCTCCTGCAGCCACCGCCCCGAGCGCGAATCGTAGGACCGGTTCCGGAAGAGCGAGATCTCGGGCTGGTCGCTGTTGCGCTGCCGGTCGACATTGAAGCCGAAACCACCGGTGGCGGTGCCCACCCATCGGTACTCATCGTACCCCGATCCCGAGTTCGCCCACGGCGACACATCCAGGGACCCATCGGGTTCCGCCACGGCCAGTCGGCGTCCCTGTCCATCCGTGACGAAATAGAGCTCGCCCGACGCCCCGGACGCGAAGGCGATGCGCGCGATCAGGGGATCGTCGATCCCCGGCCCGTGCACGATCCGCCATGCGTTCTCCATCCGCGTCACATTGTGGCCGTCGAACATCTGATGCGGAGCGCCCACCTGGCAGGGGACAAACAACTGCCCGTCCGGGTCGTAGACACAATCCCGAGGGTGGGAGATGAACGAGGACTGATTGTTATCCCACCTGACATAGCCATATCCCCGCTGCCGTCCCAGGGCGTCGTAGTACCAGTAATATTCGTCGTCCCGCGTTGACTGGTCGAACGGACTGGCCAGCTGCGCCAGGCGCGCCCCGTCGGCATCATGCACGTAGTTCAGGGCGAAGTCGGACGGCACGACTCGATGATTCCGGCTCAGGCGGTTGCTCCCCGGGGCCACGAAGAAGCTGTCAATGATATGTAACGATCCGATGTTCTGGTACCGGTGCCGGTAGCTCATATTGCCCCCGACATCGTACTCGAACGCGTCGTAGGATCCCTGATTATCAATCTTCTGTACCAGCTCCCCGCGGCGGTTGTACTTGTTCGTGTCGACCACATCGATACCGCTAAGGCTCCGGCATGCCCATTCCAGGGTCTCGGCCGGGTTCGTGATCGCGTCGAAACAGTCCATCCGGTGTCGGCGAATGCGCCCGGTCGGGCCTACGACTTCCGCATTGAAATTGAACTCGAAGCGATTCATGGGTTCCGCCGACCCGTTGATGCTCGCCACCCGGCGCAGCACACCAAGCGCGTCATAATAGTAGGTGACCTGCATGCCGTGAGTCGGATAGACGATCTTCCGGCGACGGCCGAGACTGTCCCACGCGAAGGTGAATGTCCTGCACCCCCCCGCGTAATTGCCGAACGCGCCCCAGCACACACCGCTCGTCGCGAGGTCCCCGGCAGCGTTGTAGGTGTATCTGACGGAATCCGTCCAGACGCTGGAACCGAGGGACGCCATGATCATTCTCGTCCGGGCCCCCGTGGCATCGTAGGAATATTCGAGGGAGTCCGCCATGCCCTGGAAGCGGCTGCTCTTGGTCCTGACCGAGCCGTCTCCATAGTAGCTCCGGCTGATGGTCCCTACCTGTGACTCAACCCGGCTCGTGGCTGCTGTCAGGTTCCCGAGAAGATCAAGTGTGAACCGGATCGTGTCTCCGGGGATGGACTCCGCCCCAGGCTTACCCTGGGCCACCTGCGGAATCATCCGACTCGGGTAGATGAGGCGGATCCGTCGCCCGTAGGCGTCATACTCGTACCTGATGACCGAGCCATGCCGCATCCTCAGAGAGTCGAGCAGACCCGTGGCCGGATTCCAGAACCAGCTCTTCGCCCGCCCGCTATCGTCGATTTCCTGCCTCAGGCGGTTCATGGCATCGTACCGGAACTTCCGCCTGACGTTGGCGGGGTCGAGGATCGAGTCCAGTTGGCCCTGGGCCTGGTAGGCGTACCGCGTGAGCAGGGTCCCCGGGAAGGAGGACGGAAACGGCTGCGTGACATCGGTGGTGTCGAACTGCGTCGTCGGTACACCCGCCAGCGGGTTGAGTCCGCCAGGGTGGAGTTGCTTGGCGGT
>JAOUDR010000606.1 GCA_029859185.1 Gemmatimonadota bacterium | reverse complement strand
GCCGTGATCCCGCTGACGGGTTGCATTGCGGGACTTCCATCTGAAAGATGACCATGAAGTGAGCGACGCGATCCCTCCTGCGGCGCGCGCGGCTCGAAACGTCGTCTGTGTGCGGAGTGTAGGTGAAAGATTGCGCACATCACGAAGGGGAGGTCCGCGCTCGGGATGCCGCCCGCGGGTCCGCGGCCGCGCGGTGGAGGCGGATGGAGCCCGGCGGCTAACGCAAACGGCGGCTCAACCGTAGTAGAGGAAACGGCAACGGCTGTTCACTGGCCGCCGCCGCCGGAGCGCGCCACCGGCGGATTGACGACTCGGGAGCGAGTTCGTGGATCACAGCGACCTCAAACGGACCCTTACGCTGTTCCCCGCCACGAACCTCGTCGTGGCCGACATGATCGGCGTGGGGATCTTCACCACGTCCGGACTCCTGCTGGCGGAACTCGGCAGCCCGCTCCTCATGCTTGGGCTGTGGGTGATTGGTGGCGTGCTCGCCCTCTGCGGCGCGCTGTGCTACGGCGAGCTCGGCGCGGCCATGCCGCGGGCCGGCGGCGAGTACGTGTACCTGTCGCGGCTGTTCCACCCGCTGTTCGGCTTCCTCACGGGGTGGGTGTCCCTCTTCGCGGGATTCTCCGCGCCGCTTGCCGCCTCGGCCCTGGGGCTCAGCGAGTACACCGCTCGGGCGTTCCCCGAACTCGTGGCGGGTCGCGACCCGCAGCTCGTGAAGCAGGCCATCGCGATCACCGCCATCGCGACCCTCACCCTGGTGCACGTCCGCGGCATCGTGTTCGGCGCCAAGGTCCAGAACGTGCTCACCGTGGGCAAGGTCGCGCTGATCGCGGGCTTGATCGTGGTGGGATTCGCGCTCGGGCAGGGCGACCTCGGCCACTTCCGGGAGCGGGCCGCTACGCCACCAGGCGCGGGTGGGTGGAAGACTGCGGGACTGTCGCTCATGTGGATCATGTTTGCCTACAGCGGGTGGAACGCCGCGGCGTACATCGGCTCCGAGATCGAGCGGCCGGAACGCACGCTGCCACGATCCCTGCTGCTGGGCACGGGCGTGGTCCTCCTGCTCTACCTCGGTCTCAACCTGCTCTACATCTACGCCGTCCCTCCATCGGAGATGGCCGGCGTGATTGCCATGGGCGGGCTCGTCACCGAGCGGATGTTCGGGCCGGCGGCCGAGCGTGGCGTGGCCCTGCTGATCGCGTTCGCGCTGCTCTCGGCCATCAGTGCCTTGATCGTCATCGGGCCACGCGTGTACTTCGCCATGGCCCGGGACGGGTACTTCTTCCGTGCAATCGGGGCCGTGCACCCGCGGTTCCACGTACCCGCCCGGTCCATCCTGCTGCAGAGCGGGCTTGCCATCGTGATGGTGCTGTCCGGGACCTTCGATCAGATCCTCACCTACATGGGCTTCTGCCTCGGGATCTTTCCCATGGCCGCCGCGGTCGGCGTCTTCCAGCTGCGCCGTACCGGCACCCACAACTACCGCATGCCGGGGTATCCGCTGGTGCCGCTCGTGTTCATCGGGGCCGGCGCCATGATTCTCGTTCTGGGATACCTCGAACGCCCGGTCGAATCGTCGATTGCCCTGCTCACGGTGGCGTCGGGCGTGCCCGTCTATATCGTCTTTCACCACTTGCGGCGTCGTGATCCGGACGCCGGAAGGAGGTCGTGATCATGCCCACCTTGAAGACGGTGGTTCCACTGGCGTGCCTGGCCCTGTTGGGGGTCGGCCCGGCGACGGCGTCCGCCCAGACCGCGCATCTGGATGCGCGGGTCCGCGCGTTTCTCGCGGACCACCAAAACCAATGGCGGGACATGAACGTCCCGGCCGCGGATGGGCAGACGCTGTACGACCTGATCATCGAGCACGGGTTCACGCGCGCGCTCGAGGTGGGGACGTCGACCGGTCACTCGGGCATCTGGATTGCGTGGGCCCTGAGCAAGACCGGTGGCAAACTGATCACTATCGAGATCGACGAGGGACGCCACCGCGAGGCTCTCGCCAACTTCGAGGCCGCGGGGTTGAGCGAGTTCATCGATGCCCGGCTGGCCAACGCGCACGAGCTGGTGCCTGCCCTCGAGGGGCCGTTCGATTTCGTGTTCCAGGATGCCGACAAGGATTGGTACGCCCGCTACTTCGAGTTCATCTACCCCAAGCTCGCGCCGGCCGCCTGCTACGTGGCCCACAACGTGTCCGGGCCAGGAGCGAGGGGGCAGCGGGAGTTCATTGCGGCCCTCGAGGCGAAGCCGGACCTGACGACGGAGTACACTTCGGGCCGGCGGTCCGGGGGGATGTCGGTGACCTGTCGCGCAGGTGAGCGGTAGGAGATAGCCGGTCGGTCCCCGGACGATTGGGGCTTCATGGTCATTTCAGCGCGTCTTCACGGACGGGGCGCGGTGTTCGGTGCGTGCAATGCAGGGTTGGCGGTCGTCGCAGTCGGCAGCCGTGACACCCCGCGGTCGCACGCCTATCACCGTTGCCCGGAGGCGGAGGCCCGATGACCGAGACCATCCAGTTCAGATTGAACGGCAGACCCGTGACACTCGA
>JAOUDR010000604.1 GCA_029859185.1 Gemmatimonadota bacterium | reverse complement strand
GTCCTGGCAGGATCTGCGCCGGCCTAGGCCTCAGTGCCGTGCCAGGAGCGCCTTGAAGCGAGGATGGCTGCGGAGGGAGTCGAGATCCGGGTCGCGTTCGATCCACTCACGGTTCGCGAATCCCACGTCGAACGCCTCCTCGAGCGAGGTGATCGCGTCTTCGATGTGCCCCTCGAGCGCATAGAGGCACGCGACGTTGTAACGCACACCCGCGTCCTCCGGATCCGCCGCCACCGCCTGGCGCGCCCACGCCAGCCCCTCCTCCTTCCGACCGATCCGGCAGGCGCTCACGGCACACATCGTGGCCGCGCGCGGGTCGTCCGGGTTCAGTTCGAGGTGGCGGCTCGCCACGTCGAACGCGCGCCGGTACGCCGCATCGGATTCCCCCGTTTCCCCCATTGCCTGGTAGGACTGGGCGGCGAAGAACCGGGCCTGGTAGTCCTCGCGCACCCGGGCGGCTTCCTCGAACATCCGTGCGGCCTCCGGGAAGCTCCCCTGCTGGAACAGCACCCGAGCGTAGAAGTACCGTGCCTCGAAGAGCTGCGGATCGAGCCGAATGGCCTCCTGGAAGTGCACGACGGCATCCGCCATCCGCCCGACCTGGAACAGGGCGAACGCCCGTGACGCGTGGGCTTCGGGGAGCTGTGGCGCGAGCTCCAGGGCCCGCGCACTGGCATGGTCGGCACGGTCCAGGTCATCGGCCAACCCCGGGTAGTACATGTGCAGCAGCGATCCGCAGTCCGCGATTCCCGCCCACGCCAGGGCATACGCCGGGTCGATCTCGATGGCCCGCTCGAACATCCGGCGGGCGTACTCGAGGCTCTTCTTGCGGCTCTGTCGGAAGTACTGCCGACCACGGAGATAGAAGTCGTAGGCGTTGACGTGGCTGGTGGCCGGCCGCACCATGGTCCGGTCGCCCCGGTCGGCCAACAGCACCTCGAGCGCGCCCACGATGTTGCGGGTGATGTCGTCCTCGATGGCGAACACGTCCTCGATCTCACGATCATAGCGGTCCGACCAAAGGTGATAGCCATCCGCGACGTCAATGAGCTGGGCCGTGACCCGCAGTCGCTTGCCGGCCCGCCGCACGCTTCCCTCTAACACGACCCCCACCCCCAGCCGGCGACCGACGTCGCGCACGTCGAGTTGGCCTCCCTTGAAGGCAAAGGCCGACGTGCGGGCCGCGACCTTGAGCTCGGGAATGCGCGCGAGCGCCGTCGTGATCTCCTCGGCGATACCCTCCGCGAAGTAGTCGGTCTCGGTATCCCTGCTCATGTTCGTGAAGGCCAGCACGGCAATGGAGCGGCCCGCCGATGGTGCGGCTCGATCGTCCCGCAAGGCCTCCGCGAACTCCGCCGCGGTGGCATGCCGGTCCGCCGGAACGCTGGCCAGGGCCTGCGTGACGGCACGCTCGACGTGCAGCGGGACGTCGGGGCGCACGAGACGGAGGCTTGGCAACGGGCCCGCGGCCTTGCGGGCGAGCACCGCGAGCGCGGTGCGCCCGGTGAACGGCGGTTCGCCCGCCAACGCCTCGTACAACACACAGGCGAGCGAGTAGAGGTCCGTCCGTCCATCCGTCTGCTCGGCCGCGGCCTGCTCCGGGCTCATATAGGCCGGCGTGCCCACGGCGAGCCCCGATTCCGTGAGCCGGTCGGCGCCGAACGCCTCGATGGCGCAGGCCATCCCGAAATCCGCCACCACGGCGTGACCGGCCTCGAGCAGGATGTTCTCGGGTTTGATGTCCCGGTGTACGACGTTGTGGCTGTGGGCGTAGCTCAGCGCGTCGGCTACTTCACACGCAATCTGCACGGCCTCGGCGATCGGCAACTGCCCGTCGCGGGTGAGCCGAGCCCGGAGCGACTCGCCCTCCACGTACGGCATGACATAGAACAGCATGCCGCCGGCCTCACCGGAATCGTGCACTGCGAGGATGTTCGGATGCGTCAGCCTGGCCGCGATCCGGATCTCGAGCAGGAACCGATCGGCCCCAAGGTTCTCGGCCACGGACCGGCGGAGCACTTTCAGCGCGACCAGCCGATCGAGCTTCTGGTCGTGTGCGAGATACACGGACGACATACCACCCCGTCCGAGGAGTCGCTCCACGGCGAAGCGGCCGCTGAGTGCCGCGTTGAGTTGATCACCCGTCGTCTTCGTCACGCCCGTGCCTCTTTGGGAAGTAAACTAGGCGCGGCACCGGCGAGCAGCCACCGTGGCATGCGGGTCGCGAGACGTCGCAGCGACCTTGCACTTGGGCCAGCACTTCTGGCCGACGAGGCGACGGCTACTGGCAGAGCGCCGGCGCGTAGTGTCGCCCGTTGAGGCGCAGCTCGAGAATCCTCCCGTTGTCATCGTCGATGAAGTACACGTATGCCACACCGGTGGACCCGTCGGGGAACGTGAGGTGGATTGCCGATCCTTTGCTGTTCCCGGTCACCTGATACGTGCCGGCGTTGGGATCGTTGTGCAGCCCGTACGCGGACCCGGGGTCACCGCTGTACGAGGATTCGGATCCCGAGACGAACCGGCCTTGACCGTCAAAGAACAGCTTGTACAGCGTCG
>JAOUDR010000605.1 GCA_029859185.1 Gemmatimonadota bacterium | reverse complement strand
GGTGGCCGCCGCGGCCGGTGGGATGCTCCGCGACACGTTCGGTCTACCCTATGCTGTCGGGGTGGGTGGGATCATCGTGGCCATCGGCTGGCTCGTGTTCGCCGGGACCGGGGTGATCGAGAAGGTGCTCGCCGCCTGGTCGTTCGTCCTGTACGGCGCGTACATCATGCTGTTCGTGTGGAGCCTCCGCGTGGCCGGTGGGGTGGGCGACCTCGGGGCCGCGGGCGTGGTCGCGGCTGGTGGGTGGCCGGTGGCAGGGCTCAAGTACGCGGCCTACAACCTCGCCATCATCCCCGCGGTGCTGTTCACGTTGCGCCACGCACGATCACGCCGGGACGCCGTGACGGCGGGGCTCCTCGCCGGCCCCATCGGCATGATCCCCGGTTTCCTGTTCTACCTGGCCATGGTGCCGCACTTCCCGTCGATCGTCGACACGGCGGTTCCGGCGGCGTACCTGCTGCAGTTGCTGGACGCGCGGTGGTTCCTGATTCTCTTCCAGGTCGTGCTCTTCGGAACGCTGATCGAAACCGGCACCGGGATGATTCACGCGGTGAACGAGCGCATCGCGGTCGCGTTTGCCGAGCGCGGCATCGCGATGCCGCGGGGACTGCGACCCGCGGCGGCGGTCACGCTGCTGCTCCTGGCCGCGGGCCTCGCACGCTTCGGGCTGGTTGCCTTGATCGCGCGGGGATACGGAACGCTGACGTGGGCGTTCTTGGTCGTCTTCGTGATCCCGATCCTCACGTGGGGGGTCTGGAAGATCCGCAGGGCCCCTGCCGTGCCGCCGGCGAGTGGCCTGGCGGCTGCTCACGCTGCATCTTCTGACTGACCATGTGGATTGCCCTTCGCGTCGTGACTGGTGTCCTGCTGCTCGCGGCGTACGCGTGGTTCCTGAGTCGTCCGTCCCCCGTGGCAGCGCCGGACGATCCGCGGTGGCGCAAGCTCGCGCGGTCCGCTGCGGCAACGGTGTTGGTGGCCATCGGCCTGCCGCTCCTTGCCCTGTCGCTGCTGTTCGGCGTGGCGCTCTGGAAGCTCCTCATCGCCGGCTGGATCTGGGTGCTTGGCGGCGGCGTGCTCGGGCTGACGGCCGCGTTCGGCTGGGAACTCGTGGCGAACCGCATCCCGGAGCGGGTTCGGGATCCGGCGGGCCGGGTCATCTTCTGGGTCTTCTTCGTGATCGGCGGGTTGGGGCTGCTGCTCCTGGCGGTCCGCTTCGGAATGCGGCAGGGGGCATAGGCGGGGGAAGGGTCCCGGGCTGAAGCCCGGGCTCGGCCGAGCACCCGCGTCCTGAAGGACACCCCTCAATCACGCTTCAGCGTCCAGTTGCTTGGCCGAGCCCGCCCTTCAGGGCGGGACTCGGCACCCTGCAAGGCGGCTGGCAGCATTGTGCGGATGGGGAGTCCCGGGCTGAAGCCCGGGCTCGGCCGAGCACCCGCGTCCTGAAGGACACCCCTCCATCACGCTTCAGCGTCCAGTTGTTTGGCCGAGCCCGCCCTTCAGGGCGGGACTCGGCACCGGAGCCTACTTGGGCGGTCCCGCGTTGACGCGCACCTCCCGGACGACCAACTCCACGTTCATGCCGCCGTCGCCGCCCATGACCTGCTCCATTTGCTCCATCCGGCCCTTCATCATCTGCTCGACCATCTGTCGCTGAGATTCCGGCATCTCAGCGAGTTGCTTCTTCATCTGCTCGTACTGCTGCCGCATCTCGGGGTCTACCGCCTGACCGAGGCCGTCGATCCGCACCGCCGTCACAAACGGGTGGAGCAACCCGCTGATGTCCCGGATGTCGCGCAGATCGATTGTCATGGTGATGTCTGCTTCCCGGCCCTGGGACGTCATGGTGCCCTCGAACACCATGCGCCTCGGCACCCAGAGGTCGGCGTCCACGTAGAGCGTGCTGCGACGCGGCGTGAAGTCCGCATTGTCCGGCGCGAAGCTCCTACCGAACCCGGTCTCGGCCATGTCGTTCAGTTGCACGACGTGCACGGCGTGCCCATCGACGGTCTCCCGCCCCCCGCTCGTGGCCTTCGCGGCAAGCTCGGGCAACATGGCCCAGAACTCGTCCGCGTCCTGGGATCGATCCGCCAGGCTCTGATCGCCCATGCCGTTCACCACGACCTGGCGCGTCCGAAACACGGGATGAGCGCCGGACACGTCCTTCTCGAAGTACATGGACATAGACTGGCCCATCACATCCTGAATGACCGTGTAGTTGTCGATCCCTTCAGCCCGCCGGTCGTACTCCGCGAGCATGCGGTCGAGGACATTCTGAGCGGACTGCGCGGTGAGCGCCGCCGGCGCCAAGGCGGCGAAGACGGCGGTGAGAGTGAGCGTCGGCATTACGGCGCGCATAGTGGACTCCAAGGCAGCAGGGCTGGGGTCGAGGCGAAGCACGAAACGTACAACGCGCAGCGTGCGGGGTGCAACGTACATATGCAGCGTACAGCGCACAGCACACAGCGCACAGCACACAGCACACAGCGCACAGCGCACAGCGCACAGCGCACAGCGCACAGCTAGCGGCGCACAGCTAGCGGCGCACCGCTGGAGACGGGT
>JAOUDR010000603.1 GCA_029859185.1 Gemmatimonadota bacterium | reverse complement strand
CACCACGTCGAGCAGGCGCGGGACGGCTGCACTCAGTGCCATGAGCCGGGCAGCGTCCCGGACACGCTGGCGGTCCAGGTCACGATCGCGGCGGCGGACGACCCGCCCCTCGAACGGACCGTTTCCTTCCGACACGCGTGGCATACCAATCTGGACTGCACCTCCTGTCACGGGACGCGGGTAACGATGGAGCCCGTTGACTCCGCCCAGACTTGCCAGGGCTGCCACGTCGAGCACCATCAGGAGGGCCGCGCCTGCGCCACTTGCCATCGCACGGAGAGTATCAGGCAACCCCACGCCCCACCGATCCAGGCCCACGCCGCCTGTGATCGATGCCATGCCACCGCTGCCATCGCCCCGCTCACGCCGACCCGGTCATTCTGCCTGGTGTGCCATGATCCGACCGTGGATCATCACCCCGAGCGCCAATGCGTCGTCTGTCACCTCCAGGCGAGCCCTGAGGCCTACCGTGCGCTGCTGTTGAAGAACTAGGCCGGCCGGCGCCCCCGCGGTCAGTTGCCGGCGGGTGGCAGCGAGGCCGGAGCGGATTCCTTCGGCACCAACCCCGCGTTGCTCGCCATTCCCATGATGCCAGGCACATTCAGCGAATCAGCCAGCCCGGACGGGACGACCATGAGCGATCCCCGCTTGACGATGCTCTCGTAAAGCATGTTCATGGCGCGCAGGTTCATCGCCTCGGGGTGATCCTTGTACGCCGCGGCCGCCTCGACGAATTTGTGCGCAATTTCGGTCTCGGCGGTTCCGAGGATAATGCGCGCCTGCCGCTCCCGTTCGGCCTGGGCCTGACGGGACATGGCGTCCTCGAGCGCAGCCGGGATGATCACGTCTCGAATCTCCACCGACTGCACGTGAATGCCCCAGTTCTCCATCTTCTGCTCGAGCGCGTCCTTGAGCCCCTGTCCCAACTCCACCCGCGACTGAATCAGCTCCGCGAGGTCGTGCTTGCCAATCGCGTCCCGGAGGGCGGTTTGCGCCGACAGGATGACCGCCTCGTCGTAGTCCTGGACTTCGAGGGCGGCGCGCTCGGCATCGCGCACGATCCAGAATGCGATGGCGTCGACGTTGACCGGCACGGTATCGCGGGTCAGGCACGATTCGGCCCCGAACGCGGCGGTGCGGATACGCTGGTCAACGATGTAGGCCACCCGCTCGAGAATCGGGATGATGGCGAAGTAGCCGGGGCCCCGCAGTCCCCGATACCGCCCGAGCCGCAGCAGCACGCCCTTCTCCCACTGGTCGGTGTACTTGATCGACGCCGTGAGGAGGGCGGCGAATCCGAGGCCAGCGATGAGGGCCAGCGGTGGCGCGAGCCCGAGCAGGAATAGCGCGCCGGCCAGTCCCGCCCCACCGACCAGCCCCGCCGCGAAGGCAGCGAGTGAATATCGGGTGTCACTTGGCCTGTTTCTGATCATGTCCGTCACCTCGTGAAAGTTGAGTCCGCCGGCGCGCCGCCGGCAATCACATCACCGTGTCCGGAAAGGCCGGACGTCCTCGTAGCGTGCGCGCGTGGCGCGCGGGCGAACAGTGCGGTCCGCCCGCGGCGCCTCCAGGTAGGGGCTCCGCACCTCGCCCAGCTCGATCGGTACGGCCACCCGCACCAGCACCGTGAGCACGAACATCCCCATTGCCCAGATACCGATCGTCACCCCCAACTCCACGAGCGTGGGGGTGTACTCGACGATCTCTCCAAGCGGCGAGGGGATGAACCCCGGAATCACCAGCCCAAGCCCTTTCTCGACCCAAATGGCGAAGAAAAGGACGGCGCAGGTCGGCATCAGCAACCGGAGGTTGCGCCGGACCGAGTGGGTCATGAGCGCCGCCGTAGCCAGAATGTTGAGGCTGATTGCCGTCCAGATGAACGGCACGAGTGCGTGGTGCCCGTCGAGGCCAAAATACAGGTACACCGCATGGATGCCATGGTGTGTCGGCCAGTAGAACTCGTAGAACAGCTCGGAGAGGAGCATGACGAGATTGATCTGGGCCGCTACCGTCGTGATCATCGCCAGCTTGCTCAGGGCGCCCTCAGCGATGGGATAGGCAGTGTTTCGCCGCACGAACCAGAGGAGAAGAATCATGAACGCCGGGCCCGCGGTAAACGCCGAGGCGAGAAACCGGGGACCCAAGAGCGCGGAGTTCCAGAACGGTCGCGCGGGCAGCCCCGCCAGAAGGAAGGCCGTGACCAGGTGAATGCTCACCGCCCACATGACCGAGATGTACATCCAGGGCAGGTACTTGCTCTTGGCCGGCGGGTGCCCGGCGTAGCGGTTGTAGAGCAGGTAGAACGGAATGGCGAGGTTCAGGGCCAGGTAGCCGTTTAGCACCAAGACGTCCCAGGCGAGCAGGGATCGCGGCCAGTTCAGGAACCCGATCCCCGGCATCAAGTGCCACCCCCCGAGGGGATTGCCGATATCCACGACCACGAACGCGAGGCACATGACCAGGGCCGACACCGCCACACCCTCGGCCAGGAGGACGGCCTTGCCGAAATCCACCTGCTCCAGGATGTAGGCGGGCAGCACCAGCATCATGGCGGCCGCCG
>JAOUDR010000602.1 GCA_029859185.1 Gemmatimonadota bacterium | reverse complement strand
AGCGACACCAGCACCCTGCACCAGTGCTACCAGCAGCCCGACCCCGACACGATGCGCGACGTGGTCGACTACGAGCGGCCCCCACGGCGCTCGCACGAGCAGCCCCGCGTGGCGATATCGCGCAACGCGTGATCAGGAGAGTATCCACCGCAGGTAGAAGACGGTCGGCGATATCGCGCGACGATATCGTGTTGCAGCAGACTGTCTTGCACGCCGTGAGTCGCTCTGCCCCACGAGATCCTGGACCTTCGAGTTCCCCGAATGGTGGGGGCTCGACGCCGCCGCCGAAGGCAAGGCGCGAGCCCAGGAGGGGCAAGCGAAAACGGCCGCAACTCGTTGCGGCCGTTTCGATTGCCCCTCCTGGGCTCGAACCAGGACTCTCCTGATCCAGAGTCAGGCGTGTTGCCAGTTACACCAAGGGGCACCACATCATCAGTTGTTCTGCACTCTGCAATCTGCCTTCTGCAATCGCGCAGTGGAGCTGAGGGGGCTCGAACCCCTGACCTCCTGGGTGCGATCCAGGCGCTCTCCCAGCTGAGCTACAGCCCCGAGTTCTCGAAATGTACCCCGTGGAACCGACCGGGGTGGGAAGCCATGTAACGTAGATCTCACGAGAAAATGGGTCAACCCCGCCGAGGAGCCCGGGAACCACGGCGCAACCCATCCGGTTCTTCCGGGTATAAGGGAGGATTATTGTCCCCTTTCCCCGGAAGGTTCCATGACCGTCCCCTGTCGTAACCCGCGGTTGCTCTTGAGTCTGACCGCCGCCATCGCCGTCGGCGCCGGCTGCGCCTCCAGCGAGGACGGCGGCCCCAACCCGGCACCCGACACCACACCCGCTTCCATGAGCGTCGTGTCCGGGAACACCCAGACGGGCCAGACCGGCACCGCCCTTGGCAACCCGCTTGTCGTGAAGGTCGTCAATGCGGCCGGCGATGCTCTCTCCGGCATCACCGTTGCCTGGACCGTCGAGGCGGGGGGCGGCTCGCTCGGCGGCGCGACCTCCATCACCAGCACCCTGGGCCAGGCGCAGATCAGCTACACCTTGGGTGGCAGCGCCGGCGCCAACACGGTCCGCGCCACGGCGCAGGGCACCGCCGTCACCACCACGTTCTCCGCCACCGCCACGGCCCCGCCGGCTGACAACGTTCCCGCCACGATTTCGGTCTCGAGCGGTAACAACCAATCGGCCCCGGTTGGGGGGGCGCTTGCCCAGCCGCTCGTCGCGATTGTCCGCAATGCCGGCGGGCAGGCGCTCACCAACGTGATCGTCGCGTGGAGTGTCACCAGTGGCACGGGAACCCTGGGATCGGCCACATCGAACACCAACGGCGCCGGCCAGGCCAGCAACACGTTCACCGTCGGCGCGGCGCCCGGCGCCGCCACGATCGAGGCTGCGGTGCAGACCAATGCCGCGATCAAGGTGAGCTTCACCGCCAATGCGACCGCCATCGCCGACGCGGCAGTGACCGTGGACGACAGCTTCTTCAGTCCAAGCTCAACGACGGTGAACGCAGGCTCCAAGGTGACGTGGACCTGGGCGGGCAGCCTCCAGCATAACGTGACGTGGGCTTCGGGCGGCTTCGCGAACTCCACCACCAAGAACGCCGGAACCCATGACGTGACCTTTGCGTCCGCCGGTTCCTTCACCTACTACTGCTCGATTCACGGCACCCCCACGACGGGGATGCGCGGGTCAGTGACGGTGCAGTAGTCGCGCGGGTGGAGGCGCTGCGACGCCAACATCGGCAGGCAGACGCCAAGGCGCCGAGTCACGCGGGGTGAGAGCCGGACAGCCCGGTCTCTCACCCCTCTGCGCTCAGAGTCACCATCCGTCTCGGCGCGGCGGCTTCTCGCCGAGGGCTCTACGGCTGGTCGGGCGGCACCACATTCGGGTGGTCCAAAATGGAGCAACGACGGATCCCGCGGCGACGCTGCGATCAGATTGGAACTTCGAGGGTAACACCGACTACCACACTCCCCATTCACCGGTGAGCGTTCTCGGCTTTTCAGCTACGACATCCACCGCGCGCCATGCGACCGTCGGACATTCCCCCGGCGTGTCGCCTACGCGACCACCACCAGAAGGGACTTCCATGCGCACACGCATCCTGCTCTCGGCACTCCTCATCGTCGTCGCCGCCGCGGCCTGCAGCGACTCGACCGCCCCCGCCAATCCGAACGGCGTGAACGTCGCCGACAACTCCTTCAGCCCCGGCGTGAGGACGGTGGCGCTGAACACCACCGTCACGTGGACGTGGACCGGCGGGAGCCAGCACAACGTGACCTGGACGGCCGGGTCGCCGGCGGCGTCGACGACCCAGTCGAGCGGCACCTACCAGCGCAGCTTCGACACGGCGGGAACGTTCGACTACTACTGCTCGATCCACGGCACGCCGACGACGGGGATGCGGGGGAGTGTGACGGTACAGTGAACGTTGGCCGTTGGCCGTTGGCCGTTAGCCGTTAGCCGTTAGCCGTTAGCCGTTAGCCGTGGTACGGACCGGGGACATAGGTAACACTTTGGACCGGAGACATAGGTAACACTTTCGGGCATCGTTGGCACCAGGG
>JAOUDR010000601.1 GCA_029859185.1 Gemmatimonadota bacterium | reverse complement strand
GGAGGGCCCCCTCTTTGCCGTCACCGACTCCGCGCGTATCAAGGTCGTCGCTTCGTATCCGCGGCAACCGTCCGCCGTTCTCCTGTCGGGATGGGTGCTGGGCCCGGAGCACGCGGCCGGGCGGCCTGCACTCATCGAAGCGCCGGTGGGCCGGGGTCGCGTGATTCTCTTCGGGTTCCGACCGCAGTACCGGGGACATTCCATCGCCACCCTTCCGTTGTTCTTCAACGCCCTCGCCGGAGCTTCTCGCTGATGCGCACGTCGCCGATCCTGGGCTGCGCGACGCTGCTCGCTCTCGCGGTCGGAACCGCCGTCGCCCAGGAAGCGGGCGGTGTCATCCGGAGCAGCTACCGGCACCACGCCGCACAGCGGCCCGACTACCTCTCGGAACTCCTCCCACGGGGGCCGCAAGGGATTGCGCTCCCGCCTCCACCTCCGGGGGAATCGCCCGCCGTGGTGCGCGGCATTTACCTCAACCGGTGGGTGTTCGCGCGGCAGAAGTTCTACGACCTGATCCAGCTGGCTGACACGACCGAGGTGAATGCCTTTGTCATCGACGTGAAGGATGCCACCGGCGAACTGACCTACCCGTCGGCCGTGTCGACCGCGGTGGCGATCGGCGCGAATCGCGCGCCGAGTGTGCGCGACCCCCGCGAACGTCTCGCGACCTTGAGAGAACACGGCATTCACGCGATTGCGCGCATCGTCGTCGCGCGGGATCCCCTCCTGGCGCGTGGCAAAGTGGACTGGGCCATCCACGACACCGAGGGGGGACTGTGGATCGACGGCCTCGGCGAGCCTTGGGTGGACGCGTTCCACGACTCGGTCTGGGTCTACGCCGCGCAACTGGCGGAAGAGGCCGTCCTCATGGGCTTCGACGAGATCCAGTTCGACTACGTCCGCTTTCCGGACGAGCCGCCCGCACGGCTGAAACGCACCGTGTACCCCTCCCGTCGCGACGGCGAGAGCAAGCGCGTGGCCATCCGGCGGAACGTGCGGGTGCTGCGTGCACGGGTGCAGCCGCTCGGGGTTCCATTCACCCTCGACATCTTCGGTCTCACGAGCAGTGCGACCGGTGACCTCGGGATCGGCCAGGTCTGGGAAGACCTCGCCGGCGAAGCCGACGTCGTGTTGCCCATGGTGTATCCCAGCCACTACCGCCGCGGGTCCTACGGGATCGCGCACCCGAACGCGTCTCCCTACGAGACGATCCGGCGTGCGCTGCAGGATGCCATCGCACGCTCGGCCTCCATGCCCCGATCGGCCAAGATCCGACCCTACTTGCAGTCCTTCTCGATCTTCCGCGTGCGGTACACGGCCACCGAAGTCCGTGCCCAGATTGACGCGACCGAGGAGCTCGGTTTGACCGACTGGGTGCTCTGGAACTCGAGCGGCAACTACCCCCCAGGGGCCCTGCGGGCAACCCGATCGGTTCGTTCGCCCGTCCCTGTGACGCCAGCCACGCCCGACCGCTAGTCCCTTTCCGGCGTTCGGGAAGTGTTGACACCCGGCTTCGCTGGTCGCCGGGTAGGCGGTTGCGTGGGGCCGGCGGCCGGCACAGCCAGATTCGTCAGTTCACTGACAGGGCCGAGCCGCGAGTCTCACTCGCGCCTCCACGGACTTCGCCACGGCGAATACCGGGCTGGGCTGAGCCGCGGCTCCTGCAACCCCTGGAGCGCCTCCGCTAGCCACCTCAGCCCACGGAGGTCATACTCCCTGTGGGGGGCACCGATGACCACCGACACCCGACGCCCGGCCGTCGCCGGAACGTTCTATCCGCGTGAGGCCTCCGCTTTGCGGGACATGGTCGACGGATTCCTGGCCACCGTGGGTGGACCACCGACGCCGGCGATCGGGGCGATTGCGCCCCATGCCGGCCTCGTCTACTCGGGGCAGTGCGCGGCGCATGTCCTCGGCCGCATTGCCCTGCCACCGGTAATCGCCATCATCGCGCCCAACCACACCGGACGTTGCTCGGCACCGGGAGGTGTGAGCGTCTGGCCGCGCGGTGCGTTTGCCACGCCCCTCGGGGAGGTGCCCGTCGCGGAAGCGCTCGCCGATGCGCTCCTGGCCCGTTGCAGTCTCGCCGCGACCGACCACGTCGCGCACGGCGACGAGCATGCCATCGAAGTCGAGCTTCCGTTCCTGCAGGCAATGCGGGAGGACGTCACCATCCTCCCCATCGTCCTGGCGTGGGATGACTGGCGCCGAGCCGAGCAGGTCGCTGCCGCCCTTGCCGAGCTCGCGCGCCACTGGCCCCAGCCAGTGCTGTTGCTGGCCTCGAGTGACATGACCCACTACGAGCCCGCCGGCCGGGCACGGGAGAAGGACCAGCGCGCGCTGGAGGCCATTGCCCGTCTCGACGGCGCAGGTCTATTGGAGGTATGCCGGCGGGATCACATCACGATGTGTGGTCGCGCGCCGGCGGCGGTAGTGGTGGAAGCCTGTCGGCAGCTAGGGGCAACGACGGGAAGGGTGGTGGACTATCGCCACAGCGGGGACGTCACGGGTGATGACAGTAGCGTCGTCGCCTACGCGGGGGTGATTGTGGGATAGGCGGAGGGACGCCGGTCG
>JAOUDR010000600.1 GCA_029859185.1 Gemmatimonadota bacterium | reverse complement strand
GTTCTCGCTCATGCCGCTCCTCGGGGAGATTCACGGGGGAGACTGGGAACTGGCCATAATACGTGCCGGGGCGCGTGCCGCAAGAGCACCCCGCGGGCGCGCAGGGCCACGTTTCCTCTCCGCAACGCACGAACGCCCAGCCGATGGGCTGGGCGTTCGCAAATACGGTCGTCCCAGAGGAGGGAGGCGCGGCCGACTCAGGACAGGGGCGGAATGCGCAGCACCTGCCCGGGGTAGATCTTGTTGGGATCCGAGAGCATCGGCTTGTTGGCCTCGAAGATGGTGGGGTACTTCATCGCGTCGCCGTACTGGGCCTTCGCGATTTTGGAGAGCGTGTCGCCCTTGACCACGGTGTAGAACGTGGCTTCGGGCGCTGGCGCGCCCACGGTCATCTCATCGGCAACGCGTGAGACCCCCTGCGTATTCCCGAGGGCCAGAATCGCCTTCTCCCGCTCGGCCTGCGACGCCGCCTTCCCGCGGATCGTGGCGACGCCGTCGTCGAACGTGACGTTCACACTTTCGATTTGCAGCCCCAGGCTCTGGAGGTAGCGCCGCAGCTTGCCGCTCATCACCGCTTCGTGCGCGGCCTCGGTCTCCTGTGCCTCCTTATCGGCCTTCCCCATGCCGAGCTTCTCGCCGGCGCCTTTTACGAAATCGAAGATTCCCATCGTCCAGTCCTTTCTCGTGTGCTTCCGTACCGTGGTGAGGGTTCGTGGGTGGCCGGTTCAGCCACCGCGTTTCCCGAACAGGCCGCCAAGCAGGTTGCCCCCCATCTTGGCGATATCGTCCATCACCTGCCCGTCGCCGTCGGCGTCGAGCAGCTTGGCCAGTCCGCCCAGCGCGGGCGCGGCGGCGCGCTGCTGCTCGCCCTGCAACATCTGCGTGAGGGCCGATGTGTCCAGACCCTGCTGACGCTGGGTGCGGCCCAGCATCCCCATCACGACTGGCGCGAGCGTCGCCATCAGGGTCGAGACCCCCTGGCCATCGAGGCCACTGGCCTTGCCGATGCCGGCCTCCACCATCTGCCGCCGGTCGCCCAGCACGTGCCGCAGAATGCCGTCGCCGGCTTGCGTGTCGGGCTTGCTCATGAAGCCGCCCAGGTTGTCGAGCACCGAGCCGTCGTGATCCTTGGCCAGCGCCTGGTGCAGGGCCTGCGCACCCTGCGGGGTGGCGGCGTTCTTGGCGAGGGCGCTCACCAGGAACGGCAACGCGGCGCCGAGCGCCTTCTGGGTGGTGGCCGGGTCGGCCCCGATCGTCTTGGCGAGACCCTGCACTGAAGAGCCGCCAAGTTGCGCGGCCAGAGATTCGAGGAGGTTGGACATTGCTGGACTCCGTCTCCGTCTTTCGGGTGTTTGTGTAGGCGCCCGGAATAGGCGCCAAGGGTCATGCTACCGTCTAGTCCCCGCGGGGTTTCGCTCCAGGGACATGGGGAATGGCGAGCGTGGTGCTGGCGGCGCTCACGCATCCGTCTGCCGGCACTGCGCCCCGGCGATCAACCGTCCGCGCGGGCCACCACCACGGTGACGTTGTCGGTGCCGCCACCCGCGAGGGCCGCGTCCACGAGCCGATTGCAAACCGGTTCCGGGTCTGGGTCGGAGGCGAGCATCTCCGCGATCTCGGTGTCCGACACGTGCTTCGTCAGCCCGTCCGTGCACAGCAGCAGGACGTCGCCCGGCGTCAGGTCGAGCAAGCCGATGGCAGGTGTCATCTCCTGGGCGCCGACCGCGCTCGCCAGCGTGTTGGCGAGGCGCGGTGCATTCCTGACGTCCACCCCCTCGTCTTCCAGCAAGGCTGCCATGGTCTGGTCCTGCGTGATCTGTCGCAGTCGTCCCCGGCTCAGCACGTAGGCGCGGCTGTCCCCAACGTGGGCGATGTAGGCGCGCCGGTCGATGATCATCGCCATCGTCAGCGTCGTGGCGGGTCCGCGTCCCGGTGTGCTGAGGGAGCGTACCACCGCATGGGCGTGCTGCAGCGCATGCTCGAGCCGCTCGAGGAACTCGTTTTCCTGCTGCACGTTGGGGTCGTAGTGGCAGGCTGCCGTCCGCCCGATGAACGTTGCGAGGCTGAAGATCGCGGATTGGCTGGCCCGGCGGCCCCCAGCCACGCCGCCGACGCCATCGGCCACGACGAGGAGGTAGGCGTCGAGCTTGCTGAGTTCGCGCACGGCGTCCCGCACTTCGAGATTCGTGTCCTGCACCTCGACCAGCTTGCGCAGCACGCCGATGAAATAGTGATCCTCGTTCGCCTCGCGCACCCGGCCCCGGTCGGAGCGGCCCCGCACCTGGACATCGATCATGGGGACTTCACCATGGCTGTGGCGAGCCATTGGAAAGCGGCCTCGACGCCATCGCCCGTCTTGGCGCTCGTGTCGAACGTGTGCCACGGGACCTGGGCCAGGTTCGCGCGGTCCGCGCTCGTGACGATCCACTGATCCGCGAGGTCGACCTTGTTGAGGGCGAGGACCTCGGGAACGGCGCCCACCGCGCCTTGCACCAACTCCCGCAGCTCGAACACTTGCGTGACGGTCTCCCTGCGCGTGCCATCGGCCACGTAAATCACGCCCGCTGCTCCCCGGAGGTAG
>JAOUDR010000599.1 GCA_029859185.1 Gemmatimonadota bacterium | reverse complement strand
GCGCTGGTGACCGACTTCGGCGTCGCCAAGGCCGTAAGCGCGGCGAAGGGCGACCAGGGACTCACGACGGTGGGTGTCGCCGTCGGAACGCCGGCGTACATGTCGCCCGAGCAGGCGGCGGGCGATCCGCACATCGATCACCGGGCGGATCTCTACGCGGTCGGAGTGATGGCGTACGAGATGCTCACGGGACACCCTCCCTTCACCGGCGAGTCGTACCAGGCCACGCTGGCGGCACACGTGTCGGCCACCCCGGAGCCGGTGACGCAGCACCGCGAGCAGATCCCGCCGCTGCTCGCCGACCTCGTGATGCGCTGTCTCGCGAAGAATCCGGCCGACCGCTGGCAGCGCGCGGACGAGATGCTGGCGGTGCTCGACACGCTCGCCCTGACCCCGAGCGGCTCCCTCACCCCCGCCGTGCCGTCCCCGTCATTCGCCTCGGCGGCTCGGCGCTGGGCATTGCCAAGCCTGGCGGTCGGAGCGGTGGTCATCGCCGGCGCCCTCTGGCTCGGGCGCGGCCCTGGTGCCGCGCCGGTCACCACCAGCGCCAGCGACAACCGCGCGATCGCCGTCTTGCCCTTCATCAACGTGGGCGGCGGAGCCGACGATGAGTACTTCGCCGACGGCATGACCGACGAGCTCACGAGCGCCCTGGCCAAGGTCCCCGACCTGCGAGTCGCCGCCCGCAGCTCGGCATTCACGTTCAAGGGGCGGACCGTGGATGCGCGCGAGGTGGGGCAGCGCCTCAGCGTGACGCACGTGCTCGAGGGTTCGGTACGGCGGTCTGGCAGTCGCCTCCGCGTAAGTGCCCAACTCGTGAACGCCGCCGACGGCCTCCAGCAGTGGTCCGAGACGTTCGAGCGGGAAGCCGGGGACGCATTCGCCATCCAGGACGACATCACCGGAGCGATCGTGAACGCCCTGGAGTTGGAGTTGGGCGGCCTGGCGCTGGCAGTGGCCCGTGCAGGACGCACCGACGATCCCGTGGCCCACGATCTCCTGCTCCAGGGCAACTTCCATTTGTTCCGGGCGAGCGAAGCAGAACTCAACCGCGCCATCGCCCTGTACCGCGAAGCCGCGGCGCGCGACCCGGGATACGCCTTGCCCTGGGCCCGAATCGCGCTGGCCTACGGCGCGCTCGCCGACGCGTTCCTGCCGCCGCAAGTGGCGTACGCCGAAGCGCGGACTGCGGCCGAGCGAGCGCTGGCGCTCGACAGTCTCATCCCGGACGCGCACGCCATGCTCGGTTACGCGCGCTATTCGCTGGACTGGGACTTCGCCGGGGCGGAGGCCAGCATGCGGCGGGCCGTCGAGCTGGACCCGAACGCCACCAACGCGCGCTTCGTGTTTGGCATCTTCCTGTGCGGCATGGGCCGTCACGACGAGGGGCTCGCGAACTTCGAGCGAGCGATCGCGCTCGATCCCCTCTCGACGTGGTACGCGTGGGGGCGAGAGATGTGCCTTTACTACGCGCGACGGTTCGAGGACCTGGCCAATCTCGAGACGACGAGCAGCAGCCTGGATTCGACGTTTTTCTACCATGAGTCGTATCCGGCGGCCGGCTACCGCGAGCTCGGCCGCTACGAGGAGGCGCTGGCCGAGTACCGGCGAGCAACCGAGGTCGCGGGCGCGACCACCCCGTACGGGCTCGCGGCCACGTATGCGCGCATGGGACGGACGAACGAGGCCCGCGCGGCGCTGGGGGAAATCGAAGCCCGGCACCGGCAGGGATTCGTGTCCCGTCTCGATCTCGCGGTCGTCTACGCCACGCTCGGCAATGTAGATTCTGCCGTTGCGCTGCTCGAACAGGCCTACGCCGCGCGGGAGACCCAGTTCCTCACCGCGCCCCAGTACGCGGAACTGCAGCCCGCCATCCGCGACCCGCGCATCCAGCGACTGCTGCGGGAAGCGGGACTCGTGCGATAGGCGATGGCCGTTAGCCGTTAGCCGTTGGCCGTTGGCCGTGCCCCACGTCTGCATCTGCGCGGCGCACAGCGCACAGCGCACAGCTCACCCCAGCACCGGAGGCTCACTTGTCACCGCACGCACCTCACAGCCGGCTCTTGACCTTCATGCTCCTCGGCGGGCTCGCGGCCTGCGCGCGGGAGACGCCACGGGAGGCCGACCAGCCGGTCGCATCCTCGATTCCGGCCGCGATTCTCGGGACCGCGCCGCCGCCGCAGGGAGAGTCGCTGCGCTACGTCCCGGGCGATACGCTCACCACCGGCTATCTGGCTGTGCCTGAAGGGGATGGCCCGTTCCCCGCCCTGATTCTCATCCACGAGTGGAACGGCCTCACCGATCGGGTCCGCCAGGTCGCCGACGCGTTCGCCGAGCAGGGGTACGTCGCGCTCGCAGCTGACGTTTACCAGGGGCGTACCGGGACGAGCCGTGAGGAGAACATGGCCCTGGTCCAGGAAACCCGCGGCAATCCGGCAGCGCTCATCGCCAACCTCGACGCCGCCCAGCGCTACCTCCGGGAGCGGGCGGACGTCAGCGGGAAGGTCGGCGTGATGGGCTGGTGCTTTGGCGGTGGGGTGGCCTTGAGCTACGCCCTGGGCGGTGAGCACCACGACGCCACCGC
>JAOUDR010000598.1 GCA_029859185.1 Gemmatimonadota bacterium | reverse complement strand
AACGCGCTCGAGGCGGCGGACGCGACGGTGTATCTCCAGATCACGCGGGGGGCGGCCCCCCGCACCCACGCATTTCCCAACCCACCGGTTCCCCCCACGGTGTATTCCGAGGCCAAGCCCTTCACGCCCCGCGGCGATCCAACCGTCGGCGTCGGGGTCATCACGGTGCCGGACATTCGGTGGGCGCGGTGCGACATCAAGACCGTCGGGCTGCTCGCGAACTGCCAGGCAAACCAGCGCGCCCGGGCGGCGGGGGCCATCGAGGCGGTGTTCGTGCGCGATGGGGTGGCGATTGAAGCCACCGCCAGCAGCTTCTTTGCGGTGGTGGACGGCGAAGTGCGGACCGCACCGGCGTCCAACTACATACTGCCGAGTGTCAGTCGGGCCGTGGTCCTGCGATTGTGCCGAGACGCCGGTATCCCGCATCGCGAGACGCCGGTGTTCGTGGATGACTTGGCGCGGGCGTCCGAGGCTTTTCTCGCCGGCACGACCCTGGAGGTCATGCCCGTCGTGCGGGTAGATACTCGCGCGGTCGGAAACGGCGCCCCCGGACCGATCAGCACGCGGTTGGGCGAACTGTTTCGCGCGGCCACGGCGCAAGCGTAGGGCGTTGCTTCTGGCAAGGTGCGGCCGGGCCGCACAGGCGTTTCACCTTGGGAGGGCGATGATGCGCATGCTGGTGGCGCTGGGCCTGCTGACGGTTGGCGGGGGGAATCTCGTCGGTCAGGCAGCGGTCCAGTACGAGCACTTCACGCTGGACAACGGTCTGTCGGTGTATCTCGTGCCCGACCGCACCGTACCGGTCGTGACGGTGAACGTCTGGTACAACGTGGGCTCGCGCAACGAGCGGCCCGGCCGATCCGGGTTTGCCCACCTGTTCGAGCACATGATGTTCCAAGGTTCGGCGAACGTCGGCAAAGGCGAGCACTTCCAACTCATCGAGCGAGCCGGCGGGAACCTGAACGGGACGACCAACACGGATCGGACCAACTATTTCGAGATCCTGCCGTCGCACCGACTCAACCTCGGCCTGTGGCTCGAGGCGGACCGGATGCGGTCGCTGGCCATTACCGACGAGAATTTCGAGAATCAGCGCGAAACGGTCAAGGAGGAGCGACGGCTGCGGGTGGACAACCAGCCCTACGCGGCCGCGTTCACCGAGGGGCTCGCCACCGGGTTCGACTCGACGTCGTGTTTTGGCTACAGCCATACGGTCATCGGCTCCATGGACGACCTCAGTGCCGCCACGTCGCCCGATGTGCAGGACTTCTTCAACCTCTACTACGCGCCGAACAACGCGACCTTGACGATCGTCGGAGACTTCGCGCCGGACGAGGCCAAGCGCCTCGTGCGGGGCTACTTCGGCGACATCCCGCGGGGCGCGGAGCCGCCCGGCATTACGTGCGAGGCGCGGTTCGGCGCGGCCGGCGAGGAAACGGTGTGGGAGGACCAGCTGGCCAACCTGCCGGCGGTCCTGATCGCGTACCTGGTGCCCGAACACAAGGACGCCGATTCTCCCGCCCTCTCCCTCCTGCAGACGATTCTTGGGGACGGCGAGAGCTCCCGGCTGAATCTTGCCCTCGTGCGGGATCAACAGGTCGCCCTCCAATCGGGTGCCTTCCTCGACAGTCGGCGCGGTCCCGGGCAGCTGATCGGGTTCGCGATTGCCAACCAGGGGCAAACCGCCGACACGCTGGCTGCGGCGCTCCGCGCGGCCATCGCAGAGGTCGCGGCCAACGGGATCACGCCCGCGGAGCTCACCAAGGCGAAGAACGCGTTCCGCCGGAACTTCGTGTTCGGGCGTCAGAGCTCGATGGGGATTGCAGAGAACGTTCAGCACTACGTGCACTTCCACGACGACGTCTCCGAGATCAACACGGACCTCGACCGCTACCTTGCCGTGACCGCCGCGGACATTCAGCGTGTGGCGCAGCGGTACCTCGTGCCTGCCAACAGCACGACCATCATCGTGGTTCCGAAGGGCCAGGGGGTGCAGCCATGAAGATCATCACCCTGCGGTCGTTGATTGGCCTGGTGCTCGTGGTCATCTCGGCGGGTGCCGCTCAGGGCCAGTTCCCGACGGAGCCGCCGGCCCCAATGCCGCTCACGAAGCTCGGGTTTCCGCCGTTCCGCGAAGCGCGCCTGCGGAACGGCCTCGACGTGATCCTGGTGGAGAATCGTCGACTGCCTGTGGTGAGCATCCAGTTCTCCATTCCGACGGGCAGCGTGCACGACCCGGCCGGCAAACGCGGCGTCGCGGAGATGGTCAGCGACCTGCTCACCAAGGGCACTGCCACCCGCACGGCCGAGCAGATCGCCGCCGCCATCGAGGGTGTCGGCGGCAGCCTCAACGCCTCGGCCGGCACGGACTTCTTCACGATCTCGGCCACGGTGCTGGCGGACGGCGCGGACCTCGCGTTCGCGTTGATCGGGGACGTGCTGCGAAACGCGACGATGCCGGACGAGGAGATCGAGTTGACCCGGCGCCGGATCCTCTCGGCGCTCGACGTCGAGCGGTCGGATCCGGCGGCGATCGCGGATCGGTACTTCTCGCGAACGCTCTACGGGGATCATCCTTATGGGACGCGCG
>JAOUDR010000597.1 GCA_029859185.1 Gemmatimonadota bacterium | reverse complement strand
CACCCACCCCTTCGGCCTGCAGACACCGGGCGGCAACGTCCGCGGCTCCCTGGTAGCGCGGCTTGAGCAGGCGCACCTGCAGGTCGCGCGCGAGTTCCAGCTCGCGGCGCACCCGCTGCTGCTCCCGGTCTCGCTCGATGAGGCGCTGATTCTCGATTGACGCGGCCACTTGGCTCGCGACGGCGGCCAGGAGGCGCCGGTCGCCGTCCGAGAACGAGTCCGCGCCCACGCGATCCGTCACACTCAGGACGCCGACGGCGCGGGGTGCCTCCCCCGGCTGCGGATAGAGGATCGGGACGGACACATACGCCGCCCCGCGATACGTCCGGCCTTCGTCGGAGGGTGGCGGATCCCCGCCGTTGCGTGGGTCGTACTCGACGGGTTCGCGCTCGCGGAACACGCGCGCCGCCACCGAACACGGGTCGTCCACGGGCACCGGCTCGAATTGGACGACGTCGATCCCCCACCCCGCAACCGGCCGCAGCATACCGTCCTCATCGTGGACCATGATGGATGCCCGTCGCGCTCCCACCACGGTGGCCACCTCCCGCACGATGGTGCGGGCGGAGTCCGTGAGGCTCAGGGTGCGCCCCAGGGTTTCCGTGATCGTGTAGAGGAGCTCGATCTCCTCGAGCCGGTCGTGCAGCTGCTGCATGAGTGCGAGGGAGTCGCGTTCGGTACCGAGGAGGCTCGTGAGGATGGGCACGGCCCGCTGGACATCGTCGCTCGACCCATGATCGAGCTCGACCCAGTAGCCCTGGAGCCCGGCGAGCGGCGCGAACCACGACCTGCCCCACCGGAACCCGACCGCGTCGTCAGCGGGTTCCGGAGGAGGGCGGTCGTCGGGCCCGGTGCCCGCCACGGCGCGCAATCCCGCGTGGCCCGCGCTCCACAGCCGCAGGCGGTGACCGACGAGATTGCCGAGGGCGAGCAGGAGCGCGTCGAGCCGGTCTAGGCGCGGCGCAGAACCATGCAGATCGCGTTGCCCCGGTCGTTGAAGGTGACGTCGTCCACGAGTTGACGGATCAGGAAGAGCCCGCGCCCGTTGGCGGCCTCGAGGTCGTCGGGCAACACCGGCGTGGCCGTGGACACCGGGTTCCCGCCCCCGCCCTCATCCACCACCTCTACGGTGAACGCCGGTTCGGTCACGGTCACGTGCACCTCGACCCATTTGGTGGGGTCTTCGCCGTTTCCGTAGATGATGGCGTTCGCGAGCGCTTCACAGAGCGCCACCCGAAGATGGAAGCGGGCACGCCGGGGCGATAGCCCCTCCGCCAGGCAGTGCCGGGCGACGACGTCCACCGCCTCCTCCAGCACGCTGAGCTCGCTGGGGAGCCGCACGGAGATGCGCAGGGCCGCGCGGGCCGAATCCGGCACCGAGACGTCACTGCGCTGAACGGAGAGTTGCACGGGAGCCGCCACCGGCTCAGAAGCCCCGCAACGCCTCGTCCGAGGACGCGCTGATGTCGAAGAGCGTGTCGAGCTTGGTGAGCTCGAAGAGCGTGCGCAGGTCCTCGTTGAGCCCGGCCAGCCGCAGCTCGCCTCCGGCCTCACGGAGCTTCTTGGCGAGCGACACGAGGGCGCCGAGGCCCGACGAGTCGATGTACCCGGTGCTGGTGAAATCGACCAGCACCTTCCGAGTGCCGAAGTCCACGGCCTCGGCGACTCGCTCCTTGAGTTCGTGACGGTTGGACACGATGAGCTGCCCGTCCACGCTAATCACCACCACCCCATTCGCTTCCTTCCGAACCGTGAAACCCATCATCTCCTCCGAGCCGCTGATTGACGCGGGTCACCGCCGAATGACGCGGGTCGCCGCGGACTGCTCACGATGCCATGGATTGTAGCAATGCTACCGCCGCCACGTCCACGATGTCGCCGGCGGTGGCTCCGCGCGAAAGATCCGACACCGGCCGGGCCAGGCCCTGCACGATCGGACCAATGGCGACCGCCCCCGCGAGGCGCTGCACCAGTTTGTAGGCAATGTTGCCGCTGTCAAGATCGGGAAAGACCAGCACATTGGCGCTCCCTCCCACCGGCGACCCCGGCGCCTTCCGCGCCGCCACGTCGGGCACCAGTGCCGCGTCCCCTTGCAGTTCACCGTCACAGCAGACGTGCGGCCGCAGCTCCCGGAACCGTTCCACCGCCTCCCGCACGCGATCCACGCGCGGGCCCGCCGCACTCCCCTTGGTGCTGAAGGAGAGGAACGCCACCCGCGGCTCGTCACCCACGATCCGGCCCCGGTCGTCCGCCGCACTCACCGCGATCTCCGCCAGTTGTTCGGGCGTGGGATCGGGCACCACCCCGGCGTCGGTGAAGGTGAGGACGCCAGAGGGGGGAAGGACGGCGGAACGGCGGAACGGCCGAACGGCCGAACGGCGGAACGGCGGAACGGCGGAACGCGGGCCGCTGCCGCCCTGCCGCCCTGCCGCTTCTCCCGCTTCTCCCGCTTCTCCCGTCTCGAACACCATGTAAAACGAACTACTCACCGTCCGGATCCCCGGCGCTGGTCCCACCGCCCAGAGCGCGGCCCGCAGCACGTCGGCGGTAGGGCAGGTTGCTCCACCTACCGCGGCGCTGGCACGACCCAGC
>JAOUDR010000056.1 GCA_029859185.1 Gemmatimonadota bacterium | reverse complement strand
TTCTTGCACGCCATCCAGCCGCTCGACGCACGACATGGCGGGCGTGGACCCGACGGACGCCGCCACGGCGATCCCCTCGTCCGCGAGGCGACTGCGGAAGTCCGCCACCGCGCGCCGCTCGGCCTCGGCTACCTTGCGGATCGCCACGCAACCGACGGCATCGTAGGCGTGACCGGAGTGGGTGGCAATGCCGTCGAACGCGAGATGCGGTGACGCCGCGAGCCGCCGCGCCAGGTCCAGAGTTTCCGGTGCGGCCGGGTCGAGGCCGGCCCGATGGTAGCCACAGTCGATCTTGAGCCAGACGTGAAATGGGAACTGCTCGCGTTCGAGCGCCGCGAGCGCGTCGGGACCGTCCACGAACAACCGCAGCGTGACCCGCTCGGCCAGGGCGCGCGCCGCGGGAATGCGGTTGAGAATGACCGGGAACGCCCACGTGATGTCGTCGAACCCGTGCTCGGCGAACACCTGCGCCTCGACGAGCGTCGATACCGTGACCCCGTGAGCGCCCTGGGCGCGCTGCCGGTCCGCCACTTCCAGGCACTTGTGCGTCTTGAGGTGGGGGCGGAGCGACACGCCCAGCGCGCGGCAGCGCGTGGCCATCCGCAGGATGTTGCGGTCGACCCGCGCGAGATCCAGCACCAGCGCCGGGGTCGGCAGCTCGTCGAGGAGCCGGGGAGAAGCGGTCACGCGCGCGAATCGGGGAGGGCGGTCCCTACATGATCGGGAACAGGAAGCCCGCGCTGATCTGGAACGCCCGGTTCCGGGCGCTCTGGCCCGAGTCGAGATTGGCGTCGAGCAACCCGAACGTGTAGGTCGCGTCGATCACGATGCCCCCGCGGCCCTTGCCGATCTTCACGCCCGCCCCGCCCACCGCGCCAAAATCGAATGTCCCCACGTTGTCGGGATTGCAGTCGGTGATGCCCGTGACGTCGCCCGTGCCCTGATCCACGCTGCACTGCACTCGAAACCCGAACGTGCCCCCCGCCTGAAGGCGGAGCTGGATCGTACTCGATCCCGCTTTCGGCAGGCTGAAGACTGCCACGATGGGGATGTCGATGTACGAGAGCTTCAACGCGCTCGTGACCCCACCGGCCGTGTTGGGCTTGAACCCCTTGCCGACATAGAGCGCGTCGAACTGGACCGCGAGCGCGTCGCTGAGCCAGACCACACCGGTTGGCCCAACCACGATCCCAGTCCGGCTGGCCGGCGATCCACTCGACAGGGACATGGTCGATTGGGAGGCGCCACCGCGGAGACCGAGCGACAGGAGCTGGGCGTCGGCCGCGGATGGGGCGATGACGGCGAGCGCACAACAGAAAACCAGGATACGTGACATCACGATTCTTCTCCCGTTGGCAGGGCGTTCGGAGCGACCCTACGCAGGCACGTTGCGGAAAGTGTCACGGGCGACCTTACCGAACGAGATGGTAGGCCGTCTGTCGGCGCAGGATCCAGCGCATGGTACCCTCCCGGGTGAGTTCCGCGTCCTCTTCCTGCATCGAGCGGAGCAGCTGGCCGTCCCACTCAGGGACCGGAGTGGCCGCCTGCAGCTCGATCGAGAACCAGGTCCCGGGGAGGAGGGGCACGTCGCCCCGGCCGGGCACACCGTCCTGGCGGTCCCACAGGCCGATGAGCGGACCGGCGGCGTGCCCGTGGTCGCCAACGGGGTGACTGTAGACGGTGCCGTCGATTCCCTCGGCACGCATGGCTTCGAGCGTGGCCGCGAGTGCGGCGTTGCCGGTCCGTCTCGGCCGCATCTCGGTCATGGCCAGGTCCTGGAGGCGATTGCTCGCGGCAAGGGCGGCCTGGATCCCCGCCGGTGGCGCGCTCTCGCCCTCGCGCAGGACGTACCCCATGTGCTGGGTATCGGTGTTCAACCCCAGCGCCGTGATCCCGAAGTCGCAGTGCAGAACGTCGCCCCGCCGGATGACCGGGGACGCCGAGTCCCGCATGTCCACGCCGGGGCGCTGGACGTCCACGCTCGTGTGGAACCATGTATCGAGGCCGAGGTCCACGAGACGCTGGCGCATCCACCAGACGACATCGTCGGTGGTCGTGGTGCCGGGGGTGATCACGGCGTTCGAAAACGCCGTCCCGATGATCTCGTGGGCCAGCTCCTGCATTCGCTTGAACGTGGGGAGCATTGCCGGGACGCGCAGGGCGAGGTAGTCGATGGCCAGTCGCTCGTTGCGGACGACGCGAGCTTCGAGGTCCGGGCCGAGTGCCGCCCGCATCTGCTCCCACTCTCCGGCGGAGAGACCGTCGGCGAAGTTGTGCTCGTGGGAGATGTTGACGGCAATCGTCCTGGGGTTCCGCTCGCGCACCACGCGCGCGAAGAACTCCCATTGGGCCTGTCCCCAGAGTTCCCGCGGTCGCCCGTCGGACGCCGTCTCGTTGTCCCGCAGCGCTTGGTAGAGGCCTCCCTGGCTGGAGCCTCCGAGCGCCAGCCGCTCGACGCCCTCCGCGGGCCCACGGTCGAAGAACACGTAGATCGTGCGCCGGCGCGCGGCGAACGTGGTGGGTGAGACGAGCCCCCGGAAGACGGGATCCTCGTTGTACTCCCGCATGGCCAGGACCCACATGTCGACGCCCTGCGCCCGCATGACCGCCGGCAGGTTCACCTCGAGCCGCTCCGTGAGCCACTGCTGTTGGACCGCGGCCTGCTCGCGGAGCGTGCCGAACGGGCGGTTCGCGGTGACTTGCGCGGATGCGGTGAGAAACGGCAGGGCGACGAGGGCGGCAAGCGTACGGATCATGACTGGACTCGGGGATGAATTGAGTGGGGACAAGATACCCGGAGGGCTCGCCGGTGCCAACGCGCGCACCACCAAGTGAGATGTGTCCGCCATAAAGGCTTAACTCATTGCAATCAAGGCAGATGGGGTATGCGCTTTTGACAGTCTCGGCTGGCACGGGGTCTGCGTTTTCGCGGGCCCGACGCCGGTCAACTGGTGGCCGGCGAAATGCGAAATGTCTTTCGGTATGGAGGTAGCTATGGCTTTCCCAACGATTTGGCGGGCGGACGCCCCGACCACCTGGAACGACGTGTTCACCACCCGGCGGGAGATTGACCGCGTGTTCGATCGCTTCTTCGGACAGGCGGCTGGCATCACCGGGCCCTGGACGCCGGTGGTCGATGTCCGGGAGACGAAGGACGCCATCGAGATGGTCGCCGAACTCCCTGGGCTCCGGTTGGACGACGTGGAGGTGAGTATCGAGAACAACGTGCTCACGGTGGCCGGTGAGAAGAAGCAGGAAGTGACCGATGGGAATGCGGAGGCGGAGTACCATCTGATCGAGCGGCGCTGCGGTCGGTTCGAGCGCCGCTTCACCCTGCCGCGCACGGTGGAGGCCGAGAAGATCAGTGCCCGTTTTGAGCACGGCCTGCTCACGGTGACCCTGCCCAAGGCCGAGGCTGCCAAGCCGCGGCGGGTGGAGATTCGGACGAAGTAGGGACACGGAAGGGCGCGGATGGCCACGGATTAGGAACACGGAACACCGTGAAGGAATGGTGGGTGGCGCTCGGAGCGCCACCCGCCGCTTTCGTTGTGGCTCCGTCGGGACTCGACAACGTCGGCGGGCGGCCAGTGGCCGCCCGCCGCGCTGCAAAGAGTCCCACCCCCGGAAAAACGAAGAGCCGCGCACGCGCGGCTCTTCGTGACTCCGGGGGTGGGACTCGAACCCACAACCCTTCGGTTAACAGCCGAATGCTCTGCCATTGAGCTACCCCGGACCGCTCCGGCCTTCGCCAGAGACGGGAGTCTACCTACCGCTCGGGACACCGGCAACCGGTGCGCCTGCGGCCACGTGCGCAGCTGCGAGGGCGTCGCGCAGGTATCGGGCGGTATGGGTGTCGGTGGCGGCGACGGTCTCCGGCGTGCCCTCGGCGACGACCCGGCCGCCCCCGCCGCCCCCCTCGGGGCCGAGGTCGATGACCCAGTCCGCGCGCTTGATGACGTCGAGGTGGTGCTCGATCACCACCACCGTGTGTCCGTGGTCCACCAACCGGTCCAGCACCTTGAGCAGCGTGCGCACATCGTCGAGGTGCAGCCCGGTCGTCGGCTCATCGAGGATGTAGAGTCGGCGATGGCCCTTGCCGCCCACCGCGAGCTGGCGCGCGATCTTGAGACGCTGCGCCTCGCCGCCGGACAGCGTCGTGGCAGGCTGGCCGAGCCGGAGATAGCCCAGACCAACCTGCTGCAGGTACCAGAGTGCCTTGCCGAGGCGTTCCTGGTGGCGGAAGCGCGTGATGGCCTCCTCGACGGTCAGTTCGAGCACATCCGCGATCGAGAGTCCTTTGATGCGGATGTCGAGCACCTCGGGCTCGAAGCGCCGACCACCGCAGGCCTCGCAGGGCAGGAACACGTCGGCGAGGAACACCATTTCCACCTGCACGTGCCCGGCGCCCTCGCAGGTGCGGCAGCGGCCGCCGTCGGCCGCGTTGAAGCTGAACGTGCCGGGGGTATAGCCGCGGGCCCGCGCGAGGGGGTGGTCCGCAAAGAGCTCCCGGATCTCGTCGAACGCGCGCACGTACGTCACGGGATTGGAGCGGGGGGTGCGGCCGATGGGGGACTGATCGATCAGCACCACGTCGTGCAGCGCGTCCCATCCGTGCAGCGCGCGGACGGCACCCACCGGCTCACCGAGGTGTTCCTTGGCGCCGTGGTCCCCGCGGAGCCGGGCGGCGAGCTGCCGATAGAGGACGTCGTGCACCAGCGTGGATTTTCCCGACCCGGAGACGCCCGTCACCACGGTCAGGACACCGAGCGGGATGCTGACCGAGAGCGCGTGGAGGTTGTGCAGGGTGGCGCCCTCGAGCCGGATCCATTTCGGCCCGGCGGTGCGTCGCTCGGCAGGGATCGCGATCTGGCGCCGGCCAGCCAGGTAGTCCCCGGTGAGTGTGCCGGCCTGGGCCGCGCCTTCGACGGGGCCGGCGTACACGAGCCGACCGCCGTGCTCGCCGGCGCCGGGACCGAGCTCGATCATGAAGTCGGCGGCGCGCATGGCGGTGGGGTCGTGCTCGACGACGACCACCGTGTTGCCGGCCGACCGCAGGCGGATCAAGAGGTCGAGCAGGCGGCCGAGATCACGGGGATGCAGGCCGATGGACGGCTCGTCCAGGACGTACAGCGTCTCCGTGAGTCGGGAGCCGAGCGCGTTGGCGAGCGCAATCCGTTGCGCCTCACCGCCGGAGAGCGTCCGCGTCTGCCGGTCGAGAGTGAGGTAGCCGAGGCCCACGTCACACAGGTAGGTGACCCGGCCGGCAATCTCCTGGAGGATGGTCGTGGCAACGTCCCGCTCGAAGGGCGACAGGGTCAGGCTATCCATCCAGCGCACCAGTTCCTCGGCGGTCATCGCGGCGACCGCTCCGATCGAGGCGCCCGCCGTCTGGACGGCGAGTGCTTCCGGTCGCAGGCGGGCGCCGCCGCAGGCGGGACAGCGCAACGCCTTCTGGTACTGGCGGAGGAAGACGCGGATGTACTGCTTGTACCGCTTCCGCTCGAGGGCGCGCAGGAACGGAAACATCCCGACGAAGCGCTTGTCCTTGCCGTGAAGCAGGAACCGACGGTCGGTGGCCTTGAGCCGACGCCAGGGGACGTCCGTGGAGATGCCGCGTGCGCGCGCGGTGTCGCGCAGAATGCGGCGCCGGCCGTCGTAGCGCGGCTTCGTCCAGGGGTCGAGGGCGCCATCGTCCAGAGTGCGTTCGTGATCGGGCACGATCAGCCCCTCGTCGTACTCGAGGACCGCGCCGAATCCGTTGCACGCCGGACACGCACCGGCCGGGTTGTTGAACGAGAAGAGCGCCGGCGTGAGCCGCGGCGCGGGGGTCCCGCACGCCAGGCACCGCGGGTGGCGCGAGAAGACCACCACGTCGGCGTCCACCCAGGCCTGCGCGACACCCTCGCCCTCGGCAAACGCCAACGCCAGGGAATCCGCCAGGCGCCCACCCTGGTCATTCGAGGCACGAATGCGGTCGACGACGACCACCACCTCTGACGCATCGAGCCGCACGCCCTCCGGCAGCGCATCGAGTCGGGAGATCGCCATCGGTTCCTGCTGCTTGGCCCGTCGCTTGACCTTCTTCTGCCCGCCCGCCGGTCCGCCCTTCCCCCCGCCGATCCCGACCCGACTGAACCCCATGGCCTGCAGGTTCTCCAGGATCAATTCGTGCGAGACGTGCGCGGACCGCGGGAGCGGGAATCCGACGAGGACGTCTCCGTCGGGGAAGCGGTCGAGGACCTTGGTGGCGGCGCTGCTCGGGCTGTCGACGACGACCGCGGCACCGCAGGCGTGGCAGTGGGGGCGTCCGATTCGCGCCCAGAGCAGTCGCAGGTAGTCGTAGATCTCCGTTGCCGTGCCCACCGTGGAACGACTCGAGGTCGTGGGATTCTTCTGTTCAATGGCGACGGCCGGCGAGAGCCCCTCCAGCCGACCTACGTCGGGCTTGGCCATCCGCTCGAGGAACTGCTTGGCGTACGTGGAGAGGGATTCGACGTAGCGGCGTTGCCCCTCGGCATAGAGCGTGTCGAACGCGAGCGAGCTCTTGCCGGAGCCCGATGGCCCGGTCACGACCGTGAGGGCCCGGCGCGGCAACTCGACGGTGATCCCGCGGAGGTTGTGCTGTCGAGCGTTGTGAAGGATGAGTCGATCGGCGGCCATCGCGGCGAAGCTTACCCGCCCCGCGCCTACCCCTACAAGGCATCATTGCCCACCGCCCGGGAGACACGTAGGTTCGCAGACCACCATGGCCGTCCTCACGCCCCGTCTCTTCCGCCGCGGGCTCGAGATCTTCGCGGCGATATCGCTGCTGGGCCTCGCGGGGTTGCTCCTCTACGGGAACAACCTGGAGCGGTTTGCGCAGGCGATCCTGCACCTCAAGCTGTCGTGGCTGCTGTTGGGGGTCGGCATCGCGTCGCTCGACTGGTTCGGGGGTGGCCTCCGTCTCTACGTCGTGGCGCGCCACGTTTTCCCGCAGCAATCGCTGAAGGGCGCGATCCTGGCGGGCGGGCTGAACACGTGGGCGGCCTACCTCACGCCGTCGCAGACGGGCGGCGGCCCCATGATGGTCTACGTCCTCAAGCGGTACGGTACGCCGTTACCCGAGGCGATGGTCGCGAGTCTCATGACCTTCGTGGCGACCGTGATCTTCTTTGCCATCGCCGGTCCGACGGCGGTGGTGCTCGGTGCGGGGCGGTCGCTGGGCGACCACGGCGTCATCGGGCAGTCCTTCGACCTGTTCGACCTGTTCGCCGTGAGTCTTGGCGGGTTTCTGGCGGTTGGGCTCGGGATCGTACTGCTGATCGCGTTTCCGGGTCTGGGGCGCCGACTGGCGGGACTCGTGCGCCGGCTGGCCGAGCGACGGGGGCGGGACGCGCTCGCGGCGCGGATCGCGACGGCGGAGGAGGGCGTCGACCGCGCCCACGCGGCCGTGCGCCGGTTTGCCACGCCCCGCGGACTCCTGGCGACGCTCGCGTGCGTCGTCCTGTCGGCGCTGGCGCATGGCAACAAGCTGGTGGCCGGGTTCGTGGTCCTGAAGATGCTCGGGATCCACGTGAACTTCGTGGACGTGGTCCTGCTGCAGACCCTGATCACGTTCCTCATCTACTTCGCGCCGACACCGGGGGGCTCCGGACTCGCCGAGCTCATCTCGGCCGCCGTGATGTCCATCTACGTGCCGCGGGATTTGACGCCGTCCTACATTCTGCTTTGGCGGGTCCTCGTGTCGTACCTGACCGTCGGGTTCGGGTCCGTGGTCTTCTGGCGGTGGCTCAAGGAGGCGGACCGGCTGGGCGAGGGACCCGAGGCGATGACGGTTGGGGGCGATTCGGTTGCCCCGGGTCCCGGCGCCACTTAGGTTTTGCCGATTAGTCCATTAGGGCCAAATCCATGTCCTCGTTGGAAGTCGCCGGTCGCCGGGTAGCCATTCCCGTAGGGGAGTCCGTGATCGGGAGCGATCCGGGCGCCGTGGTCGTGTTGCCCGGGGATCGGGTGCTGCCGCGGCACGCCCTGCTCCAGAGCACGGCCGACGGGCAGGTGGTCGTGCACCGGGCCGACGCCAACGCCGACATCCTGATCAACGGGGTACGGCTCGGGGCACAGCCCACCCCGCTCCTGCACGGCGACAAGGTCGAGATTGCGGGGCACGAGCTGCTGTTCGTGGACGAGCGGCGGAGTGGGAGCACCCAGTACATCCAGGCGGTCAACCCCGCCGCGATGGCCGCCGCGGCCGGACGACCCGCCGCGGGCCGGGCGCCGACGGTCGGGACAGGTGGGCGCGTGGTGTCGTTGATGGACGGCCGCGAGTACGTGGTCGAGCAGTCCTTGGTCTTTGGCCGCGACGCGAGCTGTGAAGTGGTGATCACGAGCAAGGACGTCTCCCGCCGGCACGCGGAGATCATGCCAACGCCGCAGGGTTATATCGTCGTGGATAGCAGCACCAACGGGACCTTCGTGAATGGGCAACGGGTCCAGGGGCAATTGTTGCTGTCGCGCGCCGACGTGCTGCGCCTCGGCGACCACGACTTCCGCTTCTACGCCGATGTGGCGCCCGAGCCTCCGGCCCCGCCCGCCGCGGCCGAGCGGCGTCTGGCCAACACGCTCTTCGGCATCAAAGCCGCGGTGCCCCCCGGAGCCACCGCGCCTCCGCCGCCCGTCCCGCGCTCCGCGCCGCCGCCCGCTCCGCCCGCCGCGGAGCGACCGGCAGCGCCGGAAGCGACGCCGGTTGTTGCGCGGGCCCGAGCGTCGGGTTCCAAGGGTGAGCTTGCGCACCTGGTGATCCGCAGCGGCGTGCTCAAGGGGCAGCGGCTCGCCGTGCGGACGACGTTGGCGAACATCGGCCGGGCCGATTACAACGACCTCGTCCTGCCGGATGACAGCGTCTCGACCGTGCATGCCAAGCTGCAGCGGCGTGAGGGGATCTGGGTGATCGTGGATGCCGGGTCCACCAATGGAACGTTTGCCGATGGGGAGCGGGTGACCGACGACGCGCCGCTCTCCCCTGGAGCCCTGCTGCGGTTTGGGGAGGTTCGGGCGTTCTTCGAGCCGGTCGATCTCGACGAGCCGGTGCAAGGCGGGTCCACCAAGGTGCTGCAGGCCATTCGCCTGCCGCCGGAACCCAAGTAATCGGTGGGGCGCGTGCGGTTTACCTGCGCAGGGCGTACCGATGTCGGCGTGGTTCGATCCGGCAACGAAGACAACTACCTCATGGTCCAGGACAAGGCGGTCTTCATCGTCGCCGATGGCATGGGCGGACATGCGGCGGGCGAGGTCGCGAGCGAGATGGCCGTGCGTATCATCGCGCAGCAGCTTGGCGATCCCCGGGATCTCGACGAAGGCGCGGCCGCGCAGCGGATCCGCGAGGCGATCCGTGAGGCCAACGCGCAGATCTTCGACCGCACGCTGACGGAGCACGACAAGCGCGGCATGGGGACCACTGCCACGGCGCTCGTCCTGATGGGCCCCCGCTATCTGATCGGCCAGGTGGGTGACAGCCGCGCGTACCTGTTACGTGACGGCAGGATGGTCCAGCTGACGAAGGACCATTCGTACGTGCAGGAACAGGTCGATGCCGGATACCTCACGCAGGAGGATGCGCGCACGCACCCGTACAGCAACGTGATCACGCGCTGCGTCGGGGCGAACGAAGATGTCGTGCCGGACACCTACCTGGGCACACTGCGCTCCGGCGACGTGTTCCTGCTGGCGTCCGACGGCCTCACCGGCATGATCGACGACCCGCGGCTCCACCAGTTGCTCGAGTCGTCCCGCGAGCCGCAGGAGCTGTCCGACGTGCTCGTGGCCGAGGCCAACCGCGTCGGCGGCCTGGACAACATCACGGTCATCGTGGTCCGCATCGACGCGCTCGAGCAGAACGGTCCGCAACCCACCTCATGACCCGACGGCCGAACCAGGCCGCCGTTGCCGCAGTCGCGGCGGAGCATCTCGGTCCCATTCTCTATGCGCTCGAAGTGTGTGCCGTCTCGATGGAGGAGACGGGGCGCATGGAGGATGCGGCGTACTACAGGCGGGTGGCGGGGCTGTTAGCGGATGCGGGTGGGCGGGCGGAGGACGCGTAGCGCACCTCAGGACAGGAATGCTCCTCCTCCGTCGAGTCGATCCTTCACATCCGCGCCGCTCGCCTCCACCCACGTACAGAGAGCAGCCGCCGGCAGCGGCCCCGGCTCCGACGCGTACACCCGGAATCGGCGCGCCGCCGTGTGCAGGTCCTCGGCGACCTGCTGGATGCCGAGCCGCGCGGGTGCGACGGCACCACCGCGCGTGAGCACCGGGACGTCGCTTGCCAGCATAGCGGGCTTGCGCGGGAAGTCGAGCAGGACCGCACCCGGCGCGAGGCCTGTCTCCTCGGCCAGGCGATCCTCGACTCGCGCCACGAGATCCGGGTCGTCCGCCAACCAGCTGCCGGCACCCGGCGTGAACTCCGACGCGGGCAGGTCGAGCACCCGCTTGTACAGCCGGCGCCGCTGCAGGCGCTCGGCCAACGGCTGATCCCCGAGGGCGCGCAGCGCCTCCATCAGCGCCTCGTCCGTGCTGCGGCCAATCCACCGGGCCTCGAGCATGCCGCCGGCGATGGCC
>JAOUDR010000596.1 GCA_029859185.1 Gemmatimonadota bacterium | reverse complement strand
GCAATGGTGACGCCGATCGCGAACCCCAGCGCGTGGGCGAACGCGATGCCGCCGAGCCCGAGGAGCCCACCGCGGGCGGCATCGAGTACGACGGAGCCGCACCCCACGAACAGGAAGAGGAACGTGGCCACGAACTCGGCAGCGAGCGGACGCAGGGTCGAACGCATGAAGGAACCTCCTTGGTACCCTCGGGGAGCAGCTCAGTCGGCGCCGGTCAGTACGAGGCTCGCGTTCACCCCCCCGAACCCGAAGGAGTTCGAGAGGGCCACCGTCGGGCGGGCGGCGCGGCCCGCACCCGGCAGGTAGTCCAGGTCGCACGCGTCGTCCGGCGCCGCCAGGTTGATCGTCGGCGGCAGCCAGCCGCGTGCCATGGCGAGCGCGGTGATGGCGGCCTCGATGGCCCCGCTCGCGCCCAGTGGGTGGCCATAGTAGCCCTTCGTCCCGCTCACGGCCAGGCGACGCGCGTGCTCGCCGAACACCGTCTTCATTGCTCCCGTTTCGGTGGAGTCGTTGAGCGGCGTGGATGAGCCATGGGCGTTGACGTAGCCGACGCTCGTGGCGTCCACGCGGGCGTCCTGCAGCGCCAGGCGCATGGCGCGGGCGGCCTCCCGTCCGTCGGGCCTGGGGGCGGTCATGTGGTGGGCGTCGTTGGTGAGGGCATAGCCCGCGACCTCCGCGTAGATCCGCGCCCCCCGCGCCTGCGCGCGGTCCAGCGCCTCGAGCACCAGCACCGCGGCGCCTTCTCCCATCACGAACCCGTCCCGGCCGCGGTCGAACGGGCGGCTGGCGGTGGCCGGGTCGTCATTGCGCGTGGACATCGCGCGGATCAGCGCAAACGCGCCAAAACACAGTGGAGCCAGCGGCGCTTCAGCGCCCCCGCAGACCATGAGATCGGCCTCCCCACGCTGGATGGCGCGGAGCCCGTCCCCCACGGCGACGGTGCCCGACGCGCACGACATCCCGTTGGTCGCGTTCGGTCCCGTCAGCCCGAAGCTGATCGCGATGTTGCACGAGACCGCGCCGCCGAACACCGTGAGCGCGAGGTTCGCGTCCACCGCCCGCAGACCACCCGCGTGATACGCCGCGGCCTGTCGCTCCGCGTGCGCGACGCCGCCGAGCGCGGATCCCATCATCACGCCAATGCGGTCCCGGTCCTCCCGTGCGGGATCGATACCCGCATCCGCCAGCGCGAGCCGAGCCGCCGACACGCCGAGTTGCGAGAAACGATCGAAGCGACGCTGTTCCCGGTGACCGAGGTGATCGCCCGGCACGAAATCCGGGATCTCCGCCGCGATGTGACTATGGAATGGTGCGGGATCGAATCGCGTGATCGTCCGCACGGCCGACCGTTGGGCGCGAAGGCCGTCCCACAGGCCCTCGACACCGGTCCCAATCGGCGTGACGCAGCCGATCCCCGTAATCGCGACCCGGCGCATCATCGCTCCGCCTCGCGCCGCACACCCGCCAGCGTGCGGGAGGCAATGGCGTGAATGAACACGGGCCCGATGACCCACGCCGCTGCCAGGCCGCCAATGAGCGGCCAGCCCGGACCCGACCACTCGTGTACGATCTCCACCTGCACCTCCCCGTCTGTGCCGTCGATGCGCCACTCCACGTCCATCCCGCGCGTGATACCGGCAACGTGCCGGTAGCGGATACGCCGCCGGCTGGGGTCCGGTTCCATCTCGGAAACCCACCACGTCGGCCACCGCACCGGTCCGAACGGCCGCCAGGCCGCCATTTCCACAACCGCCTGCGTGGGCGGACGCCGCTCGAGCACTCGCACCCAGCGGTAGTGCGGCAGGATCGCTGGCCACCGCTCGACGTCCGCGGCCACCGCGAACACGCGGTCGAGCGGCGCGCGGACGAGGGCCCGATCAACCGTGCGCACGCGCACTCCGCCACCAGGCGACGACCCGGAATCCCCACCGCCGCTGGACCATACCGCTCACCCCGGCATCCGCGAGCACCGCCGCGAGCTCGGACGGCGTGAAGCTGCGCCGGACCGAGAGCACACCATCACGCCGGGTCACTGCATGGAATCCTAGCACCTGGGCCGCCGCCCAGATCCCGGCCGCGGCCAGCGGCGTGCGGCGCGGCTCGCAGATGACGACGCCGACGCGCGCAAGTCGGTCGAACTCACGCACCAGGGCGGCCGCCGATGGGCGGGAGAAGTGGTGCAGGAACTGACTCGCGAGCACGAGGTCCACTCCATCGACCGCGATCGGCAATGCCTCGGCGCCGGCGAGTACCGGAGACACCCCGGGACCGCGGGCCAGTGCGGCGGCGACCCGGTGGTTGTCGAGTGCGACCGCAGTGAGTGCGATCCCGCGCCGGCCCGCAAGGCGGACGAGTGCCCGTGAGAGGTCCCCGCGCCCGGCCCCCACGTCCAGCAGGGTCAGATGACTGCCGGCGGGTACCCCATCGAGCAGCCGGGCGGCACCGAACATGGCCGCGGCGCGGCCCCCGAACAGGGTGTTGGCGCGCGCGATCTCCGGGAGCATGGCCCGGACGATCGGATCGGGGCAACCGCCGTCATCGAGTGCCTCGACGCCGAGCGGCGAGTGCTCGAGGCGAATCACCGGTGACGGCGGTACGCGCCGC
>JAOUDR010000595.1 GCA_029859185.1 Gemmatimonadota bacterium | reverse complement strand
CACCGTCAATGGCCAGCACGTAATCGCCGACCCGCGCGTCCACGCCGACCTCGGTGAGCGGAGCCCGGTACTTCGCCTCTTCATTCTGCCCGGCGAAGATCTTCGCGATCCGATACCGGCCCGCCCGCGCATCCAGCTCGAACTGGGCACCCGGCAGCGCCACCGTGGGCCGGTCCGGCAACTCGAAGTCGCCGCCCTGGATGTAGGCGTGGCCGATGCTCAGCTCCGCGACCATCTCGCCGAGTACGTAGTTCAGGTCCGACCGATGCGCCACGTGCGGCAGGAGCTGGCGGTACCGTTCGCCGATCGCCTGCCAGTCGTAGCCGTGCATGTTCTTCACGTAGAAGAAGTCGCGGTACTTGCGCCAGACTTCGTTGAAGATGGTGACGAACTCCTCGCTCGGCACTCGCTCGACGTACAGACCGGACGTTGCCACGGTCTTGGGACTGCCCGCCTTGGGCTTGGCGTCGAACAGCTTGTACGCGCGGCCCTGCTGCACCAGAATCTTGGTCCCGTCCGACGACACCGCGAGGCCATTGATGTCGTCCACCAGCTCGGAGGCCTCACGTTCCTTCATGTCGAAGATGTGCAGCTTGGTATTCTCGTACGAGCTGCGCCCATAGAACGGGGCGCCCGTCGTCGCATACAACACGTAGCCCTTGACGACGACCAACCCGACGATGTTCGCGGCGTCCACCGGGACGGCCACGACCCGCCCGGCCAGTCCGTCGAAGTCGATGCCGACCGCCTTGGCCTCGTCGCCACCGCTCTTGGCCGGGACGTCGGCGTCGTCCTTCTTCTCCTCCGCGAGCGTCACCTCGTCCGACTGCGGCGGAAACGGGTGCTTCACATCCTTGCGGAGTGCCAGCGCAAAGATCCCCGTCGTCCGGCTCGTCGCGAAGTTCCACTCGACGGTCGAGATCTGTGGCGCGAACTCGCGGTCGGACAGGAAGAAGAGGTAGTTGCCGTCCGGATCCCACGCGGGCGAATACGAGCCGAACATCCCGTCGGTCACGCGGCGTACGCGTCCATCGTCCGCGCTCCAGATGTGCAGCGCCTGGAAGCCGGTCCGCTCACCGAGCGAGAACGCGAGCCAGCGGCCGTCCGGCGACCAGGCGTAGTCGCCGACCCGGCCAAACTGGTCGTCCGCCACCTCGGTGATGCGTTTCTGTTCGACGGACACGACCAGGATCTTGCCCTCATGGTCACCGACTGCGAGGTGCTCGCCGTCCGGCGCCCAGCGCAATCCGTCGAGCTGCCCGACGTTGTCGGTGGTCAGCGCCTCGGGTGCGCCCGAACCGTCCTGCGACACGCGGTACACCTGATCCTCACCGCTCATGTCGGAGAGGAAGGCGATGTACTTGCCGTCCGGCGACCACGTCGCGTCGCGGTCGTGCGCGGTCGACGAGTTGGTCAGATTGCGAGTCGGCCCGTGCTCGATCGGCACGGAGAACACGTCGCCGCGCGCCACCATCACCGCCCGCTCGCCCTTCGGTGAGAGGTCGAACCCCTCGACGAATCGGGACACCGCATAGCGACCCGGCCGGCGATTGAGCCCATCGTCCGGCACGGTGATGGCAAGCCGCGTCTCCCGGTTCGCTTGCGCGTCGTAGACCGCCAGCTCACCGCCCAGCTCGTAGACGATCTTCCCCTGGTTGTCCGACGACGCCCAGCGGACGTCCCACGAGGCCGAGCGGGTGAGTTGCTCGGCCGCGCCACCCGCGGCGGCCGCGCGATACAGATTCAACGTGCCGTCACGGTCGGATACGAAGTAGATCGTGCTCCCGATCCACATCGGGTCGCGCTCGGTGCGGACCGTGGGCGCGACCGGGGTCACCCGGTTCGACGCGAGGTCGTAGACGTAGAGGTCCTGGGCCCAGCCACCCCCGTAGCGCTTCCACGTGCGGAAGTCACGGAACAGCGGCGAGTACACCATCTGTGTGCCGTCGGGCGAGAAGTCGCCGGCACCGGACGTCGGCATCGGCAGCTTGACCGGCAGTCCCCCGCTCACCGCCACGGTATAGAGCGCCGTCTCGACGCGGCCACCGTCCGCGTCACGCAGGGAGCGGAACAGCACCTTCGTCCCGTCCGGCGTCCATCCGTACACTTGCTGGTCGTACCCCCAGCGCGGGGCCAGCGGGCCCGCGGCCGGATAGTACGTGAGCTGTTGCGGCTCGCCGCCCGCCGCCGGCATCACGTAGACCTGCTCGTCCCCATCGTACTGCCCGGTGAACGCAATCCAGCGGCCGTCTGGCGAGAACTTGGCGAACAGTTCCTGGCCCGGATGAGCGGTGAGCCGGACCGCCATCCCGCCGGTCGCGGGGGCCTTCCACAGGTCGCCGCCGTACGTGAAGACCACGAGGTCGCCATGGATGTCGGGAAACCGGAGCAGTTTCGTCTGCGCCGCCGCCGGCTGAGCCTCAGCAAACGTCGCCGCGGCTACGAAGCCCAAGAGGATCGAATACCGAATTCGCGTCTGGTTGCGCATGGGTTTTCTCCTTTCGTGTTCGTAGGAGAACGTAGCGGTTTGGGCGGAACGGCGGAACGGCGGAACGGCGGAACGGCGGAACGGCGGAACGGCGGAACGGCGGAACGGCGGAACGGCGGAA
>JAOUDR010000055.1 GCA_029859185.1 Gemmatimonadota bacterium | reverse complement strand
CGCGAATCATCGCCCCCGTGCGCAGGTCCACCTTGTCGCCGCGCTCGGCGCACGCCTTCCGGATCTGGCGGTACGAAAACGCCATGGTCTCCTCCAGACCGGAGTTGACGATATCCAGCTCGTCGGCACCGCGAGCCAGCAGGTCGCTTTCGACCGACGAGAACGTCTTGGCCGTTGCACCCTCGATGGCATGCAGCAACCGGAGATACGCCCCCTGGTCGAAGCGCTTTTCGAGCCGCCCGAAGCTCACGTGCTGCAGGTTCTTGAGCCACTCGAAGTAGGAAACGGTGACGCCGCCCGCGTTGAGATAGATGTCCGGCACGATCAGCACCCCCTTGTCACGCAGGAACTGATCGGCGTCGTCGGTGGTGGGCCCGTTTGCCCCCTCTCCGATGATCTTGGCCTTGATCCGTGGCGCGTTGGCCTTCGTGATCTGATTCTCGAGCGCCGCCGGGATCAGGATGTCGCAGTCGAGCTCGAGCGCGGCGAGGGACGTGGCGAGGGATCCGGCCCCGGGGAACCCCGCGACCGTGCCGTGCTCCTCACGGAACGTCATCAGTGCCTCGAGGTCGATCCCGTTCGGATTCCCGATACCGGCGCGAATCTCGCCGACGCCCACGAGGACCGCCCCCGACTCGATCATGTACAGGGCCGCATGGTATCCGACGTTCCCCAACCCCTGGACCACAAAGCGCTTGCCATCGAGGCCGGTGGTGAGTCCCAGCCGCTTCATGTCCTCGGGAATGCTGCACGCCTCGCGGAGACCGAACACCACACCCCGGCCCGTCGCTTCCTTTCGCCCGGCAACCCCGCCTTGTGACACCGGCTTGCCGGTGACGCACGCAGAGGCGTTGAGCTCGGCGCCGCTCAGGGCGCCGTACGTGTCGGCCACCCAGGCCATTTCACGGGGTCCCGTGCCCATGTCCGGCGCCGGCACGTCGGTGGCCGGCCCGATGAAGTTCTTGCGCCACAGCTCGTAGGTGAACCGCCGCGTGATGCGCTCGAGTTCGTGCGCCGAGTAGTTCCGGACGTCGATCCGGACACCGCCCTTTGCGCCACCGTAGGGCACGTTCGCCACGGCGCACTTGTACGTCATCAGCGCCGCGAGCGCCTGGACCTCGTCGGCGTTCACGGCGGGACTGTAGCGGAATCCGCCCTTCGTGGGCGTGCGATGGTGGCTGTGCTCCGCCCGCCACGCGTGGATCACCTCGATGGCGCCGTCGTCGCGGCGGAGCGGGAACGTGAAGTAGTAGAGGCTGTTGTTGCCCTTGACCTGGGCGAGCAGCGTCGGGTCGGCATCCACATACTTGGCCGCGCGATCGAAGCTCTTGTTGACCTCTTCGGTGAACCGGTACTCGACCGACATGGGACTCCACGCGGTGGTTAGGACGCCCCTAAGCTAATGCGACCTCCGTCCGACGGAATGCACCACCCCGCGACCTCAGGACATCTTCAGTATCCCTTCATGCTGCCGGGGCCAACATCGGGGCGTCCCACCACCGGCGGTTGCGATGGAAGTTCCCGTCCAGGCCCTGCGGCGCAATTTCGACGCGGAGCTCACCGGATTCGAGACGACCGACGACCTGGAACCCGTCTTCGGGATCGTCGGACAACCACGGGCCGCGGCCGCCGTGGCGTTCGGAACGGACATCGAGCGACCCGGCTTCAACGTGTTTGCCTTCGGCCTGCCGGGCACTGGCAAGCGTTCGTTTCTCCGGCAGTTCCTCGAGTCCCGCGCCGCCGGGCGGCCGACACCGCCCGACCTGTGCTATGTCCACAACTTCGACGACGCGCGCCGGCCCCTCCTGGTGCGGCTGCCCGCCGGCAGTGGCGGCGACTTCCGGCGGGAGATCGACCGTCTGACGGAGGACATGCGCGCCGGGATCGCGGCGGCATTCGAGTCCGAAGAGTACCAGCAGCAGCGACACCTGATCGACGATGACTTCAAGCAACGTCCGGAGAAGGAACTCGACGCGATTGCCGAGCGGGCCCGGGGTCGGGGGATCGCCCTCATCCGAACCGATGGCGGGCTCTCCTTCGCGGCCCTGCACGGCGAGGAGGCACTCACCGAGGAACAGTTCGCGGCTCTTCCCGAGGACCGGCGGAAGCAACTCGAGGCGATCGTGGCGGAGTTCGAGGAAGAGGTCCAGCAGACCGTCCGCCACATCCCGCGCTGGAGCCGGGAACGGCGCGAGAGTCTCCGCGCCCTGAACCGTGACGTCGCCTCCGCGGCCGTCGATCCGCCGCTCAAGGAGCTCCAGGCCAAGTATCAGGACCACCGCGACGTGCGGCGACATCTCGAGGCCATTCGCCAGCACGCGATCGAGCATGCCCGCGCGCTGGCCGGCAGCGACGACCAGATGCCGCCGCCGCTGACCGAGGCGATGGGCGGCCGCCCCTCCAGTGCGGACCCCGCCCGCCTGTACCGGGTGAGCGTCCTCGTCGATCACGCCGGCAGCTCCGGCGCCCCGGTCGTCTACGAAGACAACCCGACGTACGACAACCTCATTGGGCGCATCGAGTACACCACCGAGATGGGGGCCTTGGCCACCGACCACACGCTGATCAAGGCCGGGGCCCTCCTCCGGGCCACCGGCGGCTACCTGTTGTTGGACATGCACCGCCTGCTTCAGACCCCGCACGCGTGGGATGCCCTCAAGCGGGCCCTCGCCAACCGTGAAGTGCGGATCGAGCCCCTGGCCCAGGTCCTGGGGCTGGCCAGCGCCGTCTCGCTCGATCCCGAACCCGCAGCCCTTCAGGTTCAGATCGTCCTGATGGGTGACCCCCACATCTACGCGATGGTCCACGCGCTCGACCCCGACTTCCTCGAGCACTTCAAGGTGGCGGCGGACTTCGCGGAGACCATGTCCGCGGCGGACGATCATCCGCTCGTGTACGCGCGCCTCCTCGCCACCCTCTGCCGACAGGAGCGGATCCGGCCGTTGCGTACCACCGCGGTGGCGCGGGTGATGGAGCACTCGGCCCGGCTGGCCTCGGACCAGCAGAAGCTTTCCGCGCAGATGGCCGTCGTCATGGACCTCGTGCTCGAGGCCGACTACTGGGCGGGCCAGGCGGAGCATCCTTCCGTCGAACGGGAGGACGTCGAACGGGCCATCACCGCGCAAATCCTGCGCGCGGACCGCCCGCGCGAGCGGTACCTGGAAGCCGTGGTCCGGGGAACCGTGCTCATCGATACCGAGGGCGAGCGGGTGGGGCAGGTGAACGGGCTTGCCGTCTCGTCGTACGGGACCTTTGCCTTCGGACACCCGAGTCGGATCACCGCGCGGATTCGTCTGGGCGAAGGGGATCTCGTGAACATCGAGCGTGAAGTGGATCTGAGCGGCCCAATCCACTCCAAGGGAGTGTTGATTCTCTCTGGCCTGCTGGGTGCCCGGTACGCTGCCGACCGGCCGCTGTCGTTTTCCGCGACCCTGGCCTTCGAGCAGTCCTACGGGCCCATAGACGGTGACAGCGCGTCCGCCGCGGAGCTGTTTGCCCTGCTCTCCGCCATCGCGGGAACACCGCTCCGCCAGGACCTCGCCGTCACCGGCTCGATCAACCAGCACGGGGACGTACAGCCCATCGGGGGCGTGAACGAGAAGGTCGAGGGGTTCTATGACGTGTGTGTGACCGGCGGCCTCACCGGTCGCCAAGGCGTGGTCATTCCCCAGAGCAACGTGCCCCATCTCATGCTGCGGCAGGACGTCGTCGACGCCGTCGGCGCCGGCCGGTTTCACGTCCACGCCATCACCTCTGTGGACGAGGGCATCGAGCTCTTGACCGGCCTGCCCGCCGGCACCCAAGACGCCGACGGCTCATACCCCGCCGGCTGCTTCCACGCCCGGGTCTCAGCCCGGCTCCACCAACTGGCGGAGCGGCGCCGTGAGTTCACCAGTCCATCGGCGTCCGGCAATCCCGCCGAATCCCGCGAAGCGTCGCAAACCGGACCATGAGGGTCGAATTTTTGGCGACCTATCGCTCCGCGGGCGAAGCGGATAACTGTCAGCGGCACAACGACTTCGCCATCGACGTGAGTCCCCCGATGGCCTTAAGGCTCAATTCCCGAAAACTTCACACACACTGGGCTAGCATTCACGCGGGTCGGGATTCTAGGGTGACATGCCTCCGAAGGAACGCCCAATCGGGCACGGAGGTCCTCCCGCAGTCACACGCCCCGTCCCAAAAAGAAGTGCCCGCCCGACCGGCTGGGGGTCGGGCGGGTTTTTTTTGAGGGTATGCGCGCCGTGAGACCCGCGTATCTGGACCTGGGACACGATCAACTCCGTGAGCGCGCCATCATCGCGCTCGAGGGACTCCGGGACTGCCAGGCCTGTCCGCGGCGTTGTCGGGTCAACCGCCTCGACGATCACTGGTCTGCCTGCAAAACGGGCCGGTACGCCGTGGTCTCCAGCTGGTACCCGCACCTGGGGGAAGAGGACTGCCTGCGGGGATGGAACGGCTCGGGCACGATCTTCTTCGGCCACTGCAGTCTGCGCTGTGCCTACTGCCAGAACTGGGACATCAGCCAGGGACTGCGGCCCGGCCCGGACACGCCAGGGGTGACCCCCGCTCAGCTCGCCGGCATGATGATCGGTCTGCAGGAGCGCGGCTGCCACAACATCAATCTGGTCACGCCGGAACACGTCGTCCCGCAGATGCTCGAGGCGCTGGCCCACGCCGTGGAGTGGGGACTCAACATTCCCCTCGTCTACAACACGAGCGGCTACGATAGTCTCGAGACCCTGCACCTGCTGGATGGCGTCGTCGATATCTACATGCCGGATTTCAAGTGCTGGTCGCCGGAGCGCGCGCGCCGCGACCTCAAGGCCGCCGACTACCCGCGCGTGACGCGGGCTGCGGTCCGGGCGATGCACCGCCAGGTGGGGCCGCTCGTGATCAGCGCCGACGGCCTCGCCATTGGGGGACTCCTGGTGCGCCATCTGGTCCTGCCCGGCGCCCTCGACGAAACCCGGGCCATCCTCACCTGGATCGCCTCCGAGCTCGGGCCGAGCACCTACATCAACCTGATGGGTCAATACCGACCCGCGGGTCGCGTGCGCACCGCCGGGTTCCCGGACCTCGCGCGGCGCATCGGGGCCGGCGAACTCACCGAGGCGTTCGCCATTGCGCATGAGCTCGGGCTCGAGCGCCTGGACACGGCGAGCTGGCGCCGATCCGACCCGGCGGCCCTCGCTGACCTGTAGCGCTACCCGGCGGTTCGGCCGGCTCCCGTCGCGGCGAACCGCGCCGCTGGTTCTTTCCCGACAAGCGCTCGCTCGATGAGCCGCCTGGCGCGTGCACGCCACTCGTCGTGACCCTCCCGCCGCGACCGGCCGCTCACGCGCTCGCTCCTTCGTCCTCGCCCCACACTTCCGCCTCGAACGTCATGAGCTCGGCCCCGGGCTCCCTCCACGCCTGAGGCGGGAGGCCCGCCTTGCGGCACACCCCGGCCAGCAACTGCTCCCGGTCCCACTCCATCTCGGCCGCCACCTGCGGCAACAACAGGCCGCGCCGGCCGCGGTAGGTGATCATGACCCCATGCCGCGAGACATCAACGGCTGCCGGCGTTGCGGGCGTCATCGGGGTGAGCGCACTGATCTCGACGGTGAGAGCGCCCAACTCGAGATCCCGTACGGGAGGGAACCGCGGGTCATCGAGCGCCGCAGCGATGGCTCCCTCGATCACGGACTCCGCGAGCGGTCGCACCGCGCGAATCTCCCCGCGGCAGCCGCGCAGATCGCCGGAACCAGAGACGCGAAGCGTGACGAAGGCCGCCCCGGGAGCAGCGAACACCGGATCGTCCTGCGGCCACGTGGGCCGTGGCGCCTCACGCACGGCGGCCTCGAGCGTCACGCGCGCCAACCGGAGCAGGGCGCGGCGGTGATCCGGCGATAGTCTTCGCGTCATGGCCCCCCCATCCGATCCCCCGTCACAAAGCTAGGGCGCGTTGCAGCGCTGGCGAGGGGGAACCGGAAGTCGCTCGCTCCTGGTCGCAGGTCCGCGACAGAGCGCCTAGTTTTCAAGCGTCCAGCGGCATGGATCGCACCCACATCCCGGAGCGCGAGTGGCCCTACCCACGGTTGCACTCGGCCAAAGCGGTCTCGCCATCACCCGCGTCGGCTTCGGCGCGTGGGCGGCTGGCGGCGGGGGCTGGGCCTTCGGCTGGGGCCCCCAGGACGATGACGAGACTCTTGCCGCCCTGCGCCACGCCCTCGACCGCGGCATCAACTGGATCGACACGGCGGCGGTGTACGGCCTCGGGCACTCCGAAGCGGTGGTGGGCCGGTTCCTCCGGACGCTTGCTCCCGCCGACCGACCGCACGTGTTCACCAAGTGCGGCCTGGTGTGGGATCCCGACGACCGGGAGGCCATGCCGGAGCGCGACCTTCGCCCCGAGTCGATTCGCCGGGAATGTGAGGCATCGCTCCGCCGGTTGGGCGTCGAGCGGATCGATCTCTATCAGTTCCACTGGCCCGACGATGCGGGCGTGCCCCTCGAGGACTCGTGGGGGGCCATGCTGCAGCTCGTCGCAGAGGGGAAGGTCCGCGTTCCCGGCGTCTCGAACTTCGACGTAGACCTCCTCGATCGCTGCGAGCGCGTTGGCCACGTGCACTCACTGCAGCCGCCGTTCTCCGCCATCCGCCGGAGCTTCGCGGGCGCCGAACGGGCCTGGTGCCTGCGCCGTGGCACGGGCGTCATCTGCTACAGCCCGATGCAGGCCGGCCTGCTCACGGATGGCTTCTCCGTCGAACACTTCCAGTCCCTCCCCGCGGAGGACTGGCGCCGGCGCCACGGCGCGGAGTTCCAGTCTCCGCATCTTGAACGGAACCTCGCGCTCAGAGACGCGCTGCGCCCGATTGCCGCTCGGCACGGCACATCCGTCGCGGCCGTCGCGGTGGCCTGGACGCTCTCCTGGCCCGGTGTCACCGGGGCCATCGTGGGCGCGCGGCGGCCGGAGCAGGTGGATGGTTGGCTGCCGGCGGCAACGCTGCGACTCACCAGGGAGGATCTTGCCGACGTCGCCGCGGCCATCGGTGAGACCGGTGCCGGCAGCGGGCCGCACGGCCCCGCGGCTTGACAGCCCCGAAGGTCCTGCGCCAATTACAACTCCCACACCCGGAGAACTCATGCGCTACGCCCACCTCCTGATCGCGGCCGCCTGCGCGGCTACTCCGCTCGCGGCCCAGGGGGCCGCAGCCCAGAGCGCCTCCATGCCGGAGTCCTACCGTGCGGTGCAGATGCGAATGCTGAAGCTGCAGCGCAGCCTGCTGCTCGCGATGGCCGACTCCATGCCGGCGTCGCTCTATCGGGACAAGGTCACACCGGTCCAGCGCGACTTCGCCCAACAGATCCATCACGCGGCGTCCGCCGTCGCCGGAATCACCGCGCGCTACATGGGGACACCGATGCCGTCGCTGCCCGATACGGCCGTGGCCTTTGGCTCCCGGGCCGGCCTCACCGGATTCATCAACAGCGCCTTCGACTATGCGGAGGGTGTACTGAAGGCCCAGACGGCCGCGAGTCGCGAGGAGGTCGTGAACTTCTTCGGACAGATGGAGATCCCGCGGTGGCAGGTGTGGGACGAGGTGCACCAGCATACGCTGTGGACCGCCGGCCAGATCGTCGCGAATTTCCGCAAGCACGACATGGCCCCGCCGGGATTCGGGTTCTTCTAGGAGGGGGAGAGTGCGCAGTGAGCAGTGAGCAGAAGGCGCTCATGGTGGCGTTCACTGCCCACTGCTGACTGCTCACCGCTCACTGCGCACAGGTCGCGCTCCACGATCCGCCGTGCGTCGTCATCCCTCCCCCACCACGACCGCCACCAGCTCACGCGACCGCGGCCGGTTGTCGAGGTTGAGTGCGACGACCTGTTGCCAGGTGCCGAGCGCGAGGCGCCCGTCAATCACGGGAATGGCCAGGCCCGTCTTGAGGAGCGCTGAGCGGACGTGCGAGAAGCCATTGCCGTCGCCCCACCGGGCATTGTGCGCGTAGTCGCCCCGCGTGGGCGCCAGGCGTTCGAGGGCGCGACCCAGGTCCGCCAGCGCGCCGGACTCGTACTCGATGGTGGTGACGGCGCCGGTGGAGCCCGTCAGGTGCACGGTGAGCATGCCGGTGCGCACGCCGGATGCCGCGACCACCTCCGCCAGCTGTGGGGTAACATCGGCATGGCCGAACTCCTCAGGCAGATCCAGGGTCCAGCGGTGGCTGTAGGCGGTCATCGTTGCGGTCCCCCAGAGGGCAGTCTGGTTGCGCACATGTCCCGAAAAGGGGACGGAATCAAGTCGGCGAAGTGAGTGAATACGTTGCAATAAAAGCACTTAACTGCTGGCACACAACTCGCTACGTTGCGTGGCGGAGTCATCTGGCTCCGGCCCGGTCACCGGGTCTGATGCTGACACGAGAGGTGCGTATGCTGCCAGTCATCCTTACGCTGCTCGCTTCGACGGCCGCCGTACCCGCCGCCGCCGAGGCACCCTCCCAGGATCCCGCCGTTCGGGTCTGGTTGAACAAGGGCGGCTACGTCGAGCGCACAGACAAGGTGCGCGCTTACGTGCGCACCGGCGTGGACGGGTACGTGACCATCCTGCACGCGGAGCCGTCCGGCCGGGTGCGAGTGCTGTTTCCGCTCGACCCTGAAGATGACGCCTTTGTTCGGGCCGGTCAGGACTACGAAATCCGCAGCCGGAGCGACAAAGAGGCCTTCGCGGTATACGACGGTTCCGGGATGGGCGTGATTCTGGCTGCCGTGTCCCGTGATCCGTTCCGCTACGACGGGCTCGTCCTGAATCGCCATTGGGACTACCGGGCGGTGGAGTTCGGCGCCGGCAACGATGCGGAGACCGACCTGCTGGCCCTCGTGCAGCAGATGTCCGGCGGCGCCTGGTTCGACTACGACGTGGTGCGCTACGAGGTGGCCAGCTACTTCGTCGCCGACGGCGGCGGGTCTTCCTACCACCTGTCGATGTACGGCCCCACGTACGCCGGTCATTACTGGGGCGGAGGGGTTGGATTCAGCATCAGCTTCGGGGCCGGCTGGTACGATCCGTGGTACTACTCGCCGTACTACTGGTCGGGTTACTACCCCGGCTACTGGACACCCTGCTGCTCCTACGGTTGGTATCGTCCGTACGGGTACTACCCCTACTACGGCTATCCCTACTACGGATACCCCGGGTACTACGGGCCGACTCGCTATACCTACGCACGCCACTACTACGCGTCGGGAGGCTACGACTCGTACTACGGCAACGGCCGGAGCGGTGCATGGGGTTCGTACGCCTTCAAGTCGCATGACGACCGGTACGGGCTCCAGCCGCAGTCGGTCACGGCACGCCGTCGCACGACCGGCACGGGCGCTGCGTATGCCTCGTCGCCCACCCGCGGCGTGACGAGTTCTACGCGACGGACGGCGGTCACCAGTTCGCCGGCGACGGCGCCGACGCGCTCTTCCGGCTCGCTCGAGGCACGGCGTCGTTCGACGGGGGCGTCCGCCGCCCCGACCGTGCTCCCGACGATCAATGGTCGGCAGCGGGCCGCGGCCGCGGAGCGTGGGACATCCACCACGAACCCCAATGCCGCCGATACGCGGCGCACCGTTGGGGACACGCGGACCCCGATGACGGCGGGAGACGCGGTGCGACGCGGCTTGTCGATCACCCCTCCCGGTCGTACGTCGTCCCCCACGGCGACGTCGGATCGCCGGACCGCACTGCCGGGCAGGACGACGACGCCGAGCGGCATGCGCGAGATCACGCCGCGCAAGGTCGGTGAGTCGCCATCGCGCTCGCCGCAGGGCACGGTTGGCTCCGGGCGAACCACGAAGCCCTCGACCGGCAGCCTCGAGCGGCGCACGCCCACGCGGACGGTCGCGCCGCCGCGCACCTCGGGATCGTCCCGCACGGTGAGCCCGCCGCGGCCCAGTACGCGATCGGTGCCGAACACGCGGAGCGTGCCGCGCGCCGCGCCGTCCCGGCCGCCGACGCGCAGCTCGCCGCCCAGCACGTCGCGGCCCCCAACCTCGGGACGGCGTCGGAACTGAGCCGCACCAAGACGCAACGAACTGAGCCCGGCCCTACGGACCGGGCTCAGTCTCTTTCTGTGCCGATCCCGCTTGCCGTGATCGGCAGTCCAAGGCATGATTCGCCTCGCCTTCTTCCCGCCACCCTGGACCGCCGCGAACCGTGCCCCCCCTTGTTGTAGCCATGGCCAGCCTCGTCGTCGCCATCGGTGCCGCGCTCCAGGGCTCCATCGGGTTCGGCCTCGGAGTCTTCGCGGTACCGCTGCTGCTCCTGTTCGCGCCGACGTTCGTTCCAGGCCCGCTGCTCGCCTCGTCGCTGCTGCTGACCGTGCTGCTTGCCCATCACGACCGTGCCGGCATCAACTGGCGGGACCTCTCCTGGGCGCTGAGCGGGCGCGTGCTCGGGATCGCGCTGGCGGCGGCGTTCATCGCGACCGTGTCCCCGCGGGCATTGGGGCTGTGGTCCGGCGGGCTCGTGCTGTTCGCCGTCGTCCTGAGCGCGTCTGGTCTGCACCTGGCGCCGGCCCCACGGTCGCTGATGGCGGCGGGCGTGCTGTCGGGTGTGCTCGGCACCGCCGTCTCCATCGGCGGCCCGCCCATCGCGTTGGTCTACCAGGGTCAGACTGGAGCACGGCTGCGGGG
>JAOUDR010000594.1 GCA_029859185.1 Gemmatimonadota bacterium | reverse complement strand
GTAGAGATCACGAACGGGGGCAGCGGGACACTGCGTGAGCTGTCGGTGGCGGACGTGACGGGGACGGACTGGCTGTTCGTCCTGCTCGACAGCCGGATCGCGCCGGCGATTCTCACCGTGGCGGTGAACGCGGCCGCCGCCGCCGACGAGTCCGCCAACAGCGTCGCCACCCTCCGAATCGGCGGGGAGAACGCCGCTCCCAGAACGATCACCGTCATCCTGCGCTAGAGCACCACGCAGGAACGACGCGAGAATGGCGGTTGCCAGCCGCCCCTTCAGCCAACGGCCAACGGCCAACGGCTAACGGCTAACGCCCAACGCCCAACGGCCTCAGCGTTCGGCGAGCCGCATCTCCACCGACGTGACCGCCATGCCGCCGCCGGGGGCGGGCTCGAACACCGCGAAGAACCGCTGGTCGCTCTGCTGCCGGCGGCCCGACGCCTCCACGGCGATCGTGAGTTCGAAGTCGCTCACCCAAGTGGTGCCGACACGTCGCGGCGGGTACGTGCGGGCGAAGCGCGTCTCCCAGCGCGCGTCGAGCCCGAGCCGCTGCTGCCACTCGGTCACGTCCGCGCTTGGCATCGGTGCCTCGTAGGCGCGCCGCACGGCGGCGAAGTCGCGGGCGCGGACCGCCGCGTCGAGCCGCGTCGCGAATCCCTCGATCCACTGGCGGATCAGCCGGCCCGCCTCCTCGTCGGTGATTGGCGCCGCGGCCGCGCGCACGGTCACCGCGGTCTGCGCGGTCCGTCCATCCACGGAGGCCGAGACGATCGCCACGCCGGCGGCGACAGCGGTCACGCGCCCGTCGTTGCTCACGCTCGCGACGGCGGGATTGGCGGACTGCCAGGTCACCGACCGGTCGAGCCGGGATCCCCGCGTGCCGGTGACCGTCGCGGCGAGGGTGGCACTGCGGCCGGCTTCCAGATCAAGCCGGTCCGGCGCCACCGTGACCGAGCCCACGGCCTCCGCCGCCTCCGCGACCGTCACCCCGGCCGAGCCGCGCCGGCCGTCGATGGTCGCCACGATCTCGGTGCTGCCTGCGGCACGTGCGGTCACGACCCCGTTCGGGGAGACGCGGGCGACCGCGTCGTCCCGCACGGTCCACCGCGCCGCGCGTCCCGCGAGTGGCCGGCCCGCGGCATCCAGCGCCACGACATCGAGCGTGCGCGTGTCGCCCACCGCCAAGGTCACCGCCGCGGGCGTCACCCGCACGGTGGCGACCCGTCCCGGCGACGGGTTCGGGTCGTCCCGGGCGGCAACCTCCACGGCGACGCTCGCCGCGAGCCCGCCGCTCCGCGCGGTGATCGTGGCACGTCCCGCCCCGCGCGCGCGCACGAGCCCGTCGGCGACGCTCGCGACCGCGTCGTCGCTCGACGTCCACGCCGCCTCCGGCGTCGCCAGGTCCACGCCCGCCGAGTCGCGCAGCGTGGCGGTGAGGCGGACCTCGTCTCCCACCACGAGGGCCTCGGGCACCGGGGCCACGTCCAGTGACGCGGCCGTCGTCGTCATCACCACCGGCTCCGGCGCGCCTGGCTCGTCCCGGCCACGCGTGACCAGGACCGTCCCAATCACCGCGGCCACCGCCACGATGCCCATGCCCATGAGGGGGGCGCGGCGCCGCAGGCGCGCTGCGGCCGGCGGCCGTCCGGGAAGCGGTGTCGCGGGCGTGACCGGCGAGCCCAGCGTCGGGAGCTGCGCGTCGCCGCGGACGAGCCCGGCGAGATGCTCCCACACGGGGTCGCCCAAGCCCGGAGGGGACGTCCTGCACGCGGCCATGGCCTCCGCGAGGTTCGGCCAGCGCGCGTCCGGAGCCTTCTCGAGCATCCGGGCCACGACGTGCGCCAGCTCCGGTGGACAGTCGGGACGGGCGGCCGTCACCGGCGCCGGCACGTCGTCCGTATGCGCACGCATCACCTCGAGCGCGCTGCCCTGAAACGGCGCCTGGCCCGTGAGCATCTGGTACGCCATGATCCCGAGCGAGTACTGGTCCGACGCGGGGCCGACCGGCCGCGCCAGGCACTGCTCCGGGCTCATGTACGTGGGCGTCCCCATCGTGGTGCCGGTCCGCGTGAAGCCGCTCTTCTCCGCCACCTTCGCGATCCCGAAGTCGGTGACGATCGCGTTGCCGTCGTGGTCGAGTAGGATGTTGGCCGGCTTGACGTCCCGATGGATGACGTTCCGGCGGTGGGCGTACTCGAGGGCGGCGGCCACCTGCGCGAGCCACGCCGCAGCTGCCGGAATCGGCAGCGGTCCGTAGCGGGCCAGCACCTGCTCCAGCGAGCCGCCTTCCACGCAGTCGAGCACGAAGAAGTGGAGCTGATCGTGATGCTCCACGCCGTGCACGGTCACGATGTTCGGGTGCCGCAGCGCGGCGATCGTCACCGCTTCCTGCTTGAACCGGCCTACCATCCCGCGTTCCATCAGCATCGCGGGCGACAGCACCTTGATTGCCACCTTGCGCTGAAGCGACAGGTCGCGGGCCAGGTACACGGCCGCCATCCCGCCTTCGCCCAGTTCCCGCTCGATCGCAAACCGTCCTTGCGTCACCAACTCCAGGCGCTGGAGCACCGCGCGCCACGGGCTTGCCCCCTCGCTCTCGTCCCGGGCCACGATCGTGG
>JAOUDR010000593.1 GCA_029859185.1 Gemmatimonadota bacterium | reverse complement strand
ACCCGTCACGGGTGGTCACGACGATCTGTTCGGCGCCGGCGACGACGTGCTGGTTGGTGATGACCAGCCCATCAGGGCTGACGACGAATCCCGACCCCAGGCCCTGCACGGTCCGCTCGAACTCGCGGGGCGCAAAGAACAGGCTCCACATGCCACCATCGACCTGCCGCTCGCGCCGCACGACGTTCACGCTGACCACCGCTGGTGCCACCCGCTCGGACGCCGTGACGATGGCGGTCCGGCGGGAGACCGCCAGATCCTGCGACGCCATCGCGGGTGGTGGCGGTGGCGTCTGGGCGGCGACCGGCACCGCCTGACGCGACGCCTCGCCACAGGCGATGAGGGCCAGGACACCGACGACGGCGAGTCGTCTCACGCGTTGCCCTTGGCCCGCGTCGCCACTTTGGCCCAATCGTTGAGGAACTGGTCCAGGCCGCGGTCGGTGAGCGGATGCAGGAGCAGCTTCTTCAGGACGTCCGTGGGCATCGTCGCAACGTCCGCGCCGATCATGGCGGCGTCGGTCACGTGGCGCGGGTGCCGGATGGACGCCGCCAGGATCTGGGTCTCGATCTCGTAATTGTCGAAGATCACCCGGGCCTCGCGGATGACGTCCATGCCCTCATGCCCCACGTCATCGAGACGGCCGATGAACGGCGAGACATAGGCCGCGCCCGCCTTGGCCGCGATGAGACACTGGGCGGCCGAGAAGCACAGCGTCACATTGACCCGGATGCCTTCGGCGGCCAGCTGCCGCACGGCGACGACGCCGTCTTCGATCATCGGGATCTTGACGACGATGTTGTCCGCGACCTTGGCCAGCTCCCGGCCTTCGGCGTACATGTCCTCGGTCCGCACCCCCACGACCTCGGCGCTGACGGGACCGTCCACCACCGCACAAATCTCCCGGAGCATGTCGCGCGGATCGGCATCGCCCGCCACCTTCGCGACCAGGGTGGGGTTCGTCGTCACGCCGTCGATCAGGCCGGCGCGCGCCGCCCAACGGATGTCGCCAAGATCGGCGGTGTCCAGGAAGAACTGCATCAGTCGGTGTTCCCTTCGAGCTGGAGGTTGTCGTAACGCACGCGTACGAGATACAGACCTTCCGGGGGCGCCGGCGGACTTGCGGCGCGATTGTCGGTCTCCGTGAGCAGACGACCGAGATCGTCCGACGGGCGGCGCCCGTCCGCAATCGCCACGCTGATCCCTACCAGGAAGCGCACCATGCGGTGTAGGAAGCGATCCGCCTCAACGTCGAAAATATAGCCGGCCCCAGCCGGCCGCGGCTGCCACGCCGCGTGAATCACGGCGCAGCGGTAGTGGGGTTTCTCCTGGCCAACCGCCGAGAGGGCGCGGAAATCGTGCGTGCCCACGATGGTCTGGGCGGTCTCCGCCAAGGCCGCGGCGTCCAACGGCCGCCCAAGCGCCCACTCGAACGGATGCCGGAAGGGAGACCGCGAGGCGGCGTCGCAGCCGACGAGATACCGATACCGCCGCGCCCGCGCGTCCTTCCGGGCGTGGAAGCCGGGTGGGGAAGGCCCAACCTCGGCGCTCCAGACGTCCGGGGGCAGCAACGCGTTCATGGCCCGCCGGAGTTCGTCGCGGGTCCACCCGCGGAGGGTGGTGAAGCCCACCACCTGACCCAGCGCGTGCACGCCCGCGTCGGTCCGCCCGGCAGCCGTCGTCACGACGCGCGCTCCGTCGAGTCGCTCGAGTACGGCCTCTACCTCCGCCTGCACCGTTCGGTCCGCCGGTTGCCGCTGCCACCCGGCGAAGCCGCGGCCGACGTAGTGAAGCACGGCGTACCAAGACTGCTCAGACATCGCGTGAATGTAGGGTGTGATGCCGCGTAGTCACAAGTAACACAAGGGGTTGCAGCGTTGACACCTGCCCAGGCAGACAGCTACGTTCGGCCCCATGCCGCCTGCGGACTCGGAGGACATCCCCGATCCCCTCGCTCACGCTCTGACGTCGCTTGCGCACAGCGGACGTCTGACGGAAGAGCAGGTGGACGCGGCACTGCGTGTGCTGATTCACGGCGAGGCGTCGCCCGTACGCGCCGCGGCCCTGCTCATGGGGATGCGTGTCCAAGGCGAAAGCGGCGTCGAGATTGCCGGAGCCGCCCGCGCCCTGCGATCGGTGATGCGGACCGTCCTTGTCCCGCCCGGCATCACGCCGATCGACACGGCCGGCACCGGCGGTGGGCACGTGGGCACGTTCAACGTAAGCACCGCCGCGGCGTTCGTGGCAGCCGGGGCGGGGGCGCACGTCGCCAAACACGGCAACCGATCCTACACGTCACGGTGCGGGTCCGCCGACGTGCTCGAGGCGCTCGGCATCGATCTCACGGTCCAGGCGGACGGCGCTACGCGCATCCTCGGGGACGTGGGGATGGTGTTCCTCTACGCTCCGGCCTTTCATCCCGCCATGCGGTACGTGGCGCCAGTGCGCCGCGAGCTGGCCGTCCCGACTGTGATGAACTTGGTGGGGCCACTGGTGAATCCGGCCAGTGCCCGCCGTCAAGTCGTGGGGGTCGCCGACCGGGAACGCGCGCCGGCGGTGGCCGACGCACTCGTCCGGCTGGGGACGGCGCACGCCCTGGTCGTGCATGGCGAGGCCGGCATGG
>JAOUDR010000054.1 GCA_029859185.1 Gemmatimonadota bacterium | reverse complement strand
CGGGGCGGGTACATCGTCGTCACGCCGCCCATGTCGTCATCCCGTCATCCGCCCACCCCTCCATCCACCAACCGCAGCATCAACCGCACCGTAGTCCCCTGCCCTGCCGCACTGTCCACCGTGATCCGGCCGCCCCACGACTCGACGAGCCGGCGGCAGATCGCCAACCCGAGCCCGGCCCCACTGGTGGTCGTCGAGAACTGGGGCTCGAGGACCCGCGGGAGGTCTTCCGCCGAAATCCCTGGGCCGTCATCCTGGACCGCGATCTCCATCTCGGTGCCGACCGTGAGCCGCATGGCAACGTGTTCCGCGCCGGCCGCCCGGGCGTTCTCGATCAGGTTGATGAGCACTTCCTTGAGCTCATCGCGACGGGCCAGGACCTGCACGCGGGTTTCACCCTCGACCGACACATGCCCCTCGTCGCCCAGCCGGTAGAGCGCCGCGGTGTCATGGGCGACAGCCGCCACGTCCACCGGTGCGAGCGGCTCCTGGCCCGCGGGCGGTGCTCCAAACCGCGAGAACGCGCGCGCGACCGCGTCCAGGCGCTCGATCTCGGCTAGGATCTGGCGGCTCGTATGCTCGAGCACGTCGCCGAAGTCCTGCCGCGGCGCCTGGTATGCCCGACGCAGGTGTTGGACGCCGAGCCGGATGGGGGTCAGCGGGTTCTTGATCTCATGGGCGATCTGTCGCGCCAGCTCACCCCAGGCAATCACCCGGACGGCACGGGAGAGATCCGTCACGTCATCCAGCGCCACGACCCAGCCGCGGGCGGCACCGCTCAGCGGCGCCACCTGCGCGCGGATCTGCCGGTCGCCAATGACGAACTCCCGCGGCTCAGGATCCCCCTGTTCGCGACGCAGGGCACCCAGCCAGGTCCACAAGGGAGCCCATTCCGCGAGACTCGCCTGTTCCAGGACATCGCCGGCATGGAGCGTCACGCCGAGCAGCTCTTCTGCCCGCGGATTGGACGTCACCACCCGGGAGGACTCATCCAGCGCGACGACACCGGTAGCCACGTTGCGGAGTACCGCCGCCGTGCGCTGGCGTGCCGCCTCCAATGCCGCCTGCGACTTGCGGACATCGGTCGCCATGCGATCGAAGGCTTCCATGACCGGGATGAACTCCTGCGGGGCGTCCGGCGGAAACGGACTCGGCTGCTCGCCCCGACCGACCTGCTCCGCCGCGCGTTGGAGCGCCTGGACGGGGGTCGCCAGCGCGCGCGCGGCGAGCGCGGCCAGTCCAAACGCGGCGGCAAGTCCCCCCAACGTGACCACCAGGAGCCCGAACACCAGGTCCTGCTCGTTCCGCAGCGTCTCGGGATCGTCCAGCAACCTCGGCACCGCGAGTACCAGGTCGTTCGTCGTCCCGGCCTCGATCTCGCGATAGCCGACGCGGGTCGGGCGCCCGGCGATCTGCTGGTCGGTGTCCGCCTCGATGTGACCAACCGGCCCGAGGGCACGGACCACGGTGGGTGCCAGATACCACTCGACCACACCCAGCTCGGCGAGAATCGGCGCGCTCGTCGCCCGCAGCTCATCGCCTGCATAGAGCAGGATTTCCGCGTTGAGTCGGCCGGCCAAGGCCCCGAGCGTGTCGGGCCGCGTCACTCCGAGCGCCAGCCCCCGGGGATCGCCCGCCGCTTCGGCGAGAATCTGGTGCGTCGCCACGTCGCGCGAGCGGCGCGCTTCTTCGCGGAGTTGTGCCGCGACCCACACGGCGAACACGACGGTCGGCACGACGAAGAACACGGCGAAGGCGCCGGCCAGACGCCGCCGGTAGGATCGGCGAGTCATGCCCCGGGTAACCGCGAACCCAACCCGGTTGCCGGTTACATGCTCTGCCAGAAGCCAGAGCAGGGAGAGCACGACGAGATCCACCACCAGCACCAGCGTCCCGCGCAGCAGCAAGCTGCTGGGGAGCCCAAGCGGCACCTCCGCCACGAGCCGGCGTGTGTCGGCACCCAGGGTGGCCCGCGCTTCGCCGTGGGCCATGGCGCCGTCCCTGCGCCACCGCATCCCCTCCCACTGCTCGTCCGAGAGCAGCGGTGCGACGGTGAGCGTGTAGGGAAGCGGCAAGACGCGCTCGCCCCGCAGGAACCGGGCGACCCGCACCGGGCGAATCAGCCGGGTCCGTGGTCCGAGTCCGACGGACAGCACGCGTCCGTCGCTCATGGGCACCGCGAGGACGTAGTGCACGTCCGACGCCGTACTCAGGCCCTCGACCACCACGATCCCGAACGCGCCGGCCTCCTGCGCGACACCACGTACCGTCTCCTGTGTCAGGTTCGTGAGCTGCGCCAACGCCAGCCGAACCCGCTCCGTCCCCGTCGAATCCCAGATCCCGAGCACGGCGGGATACCGATCGGCTTCCAGGGGCGATCGCTGCCACCGCTGATACAGCTCGGCGGCGTTGCGCGGTGGTGTCCCGGTCTCGATCTGTCCCCCGAACCGCTCCAGCAGCCCGAGCGCGATCGGGTCGCTCCCCTGCCGTACGGCGGCCGCGTCCCGGTCGGCCTGGAGCACCCGCCCGTCCGCGGCGGCACCCCACACCAGGACCGCGGCGTCCGCCCCGGCGACGACCGTGACGAGCACCAGCGTGATCAACCGGGGCGCCGGCAAGACAGCGAGGGCAAACACCGGAATCCACAGTGCCGTCTGCCAGACCGGCCATCCCCCCCCCGGCACCCAGAACGCGATGCCCAGACCCGCGAGCAGGAGCCCCCCGACGACGCTCGCGAATCCGGTCCAGGCCGTGGCTCGGGGCGCCTCACCGAACCGGGCGAGTGCGGCGGCGAACAGCAGGATGGCTGTGCCCGCCAGCGCGAGCGCCACCTGCCACGTCATCCACAGGGCGGCATCGGCCCCATCGATGGGCGGCGTGATGCCGGTCGCCAGTCGTCGCAGGACCAGGGGCGTGGCAAGGAGCACCGGGATCGCGGCGGCCAGCGCGGCGCGGTGCCGCCAGTTGCGGTGCACAAGTCCGATCGCGAGAACGGCTAGGAGCACGGCCCCGACCATCAACGCCCCGGCCGACGCCGAGATGGGCCCCAGCAGATCGGCATAGTAGGCGGCGGAGGAGAAGAGCGGGTCGAACGGCAAGCTCCGACCGGCCGGAGTCAACGCCAGCACCGCCCCGAGTCCCAGGAGACCGAGGGCACGGCCCCCGATGCCCCCGAGCAGCATCGGCACGAACAGGAGGCCCACCACTGCCCCCGCCACCCAGGCCGTGCCGGCCGCCAGGAGCGCCTGCCGATAGGCACCCTGACTGGGCGGTACCAGTCGGACACTGAACAGCGTGTCCGGCACGACATCGGTGGAAGAGCACGCCGGCACGCAGTAGTCGAACACGTCGTCGAGCTGCGGTCCGCCTCCCGGGGGGAAGACCTCCAACCGCACCCCGGAGGCCGTGGCGAACCGTTCCGCGAGCGCGCGGTCCGCGTCCGGCACCACGCTATCCGCCGCCAGGAGGAGGTGGGCCACCGCGCGCCGACCACGTGCGCCCTGGCGACCAGCGGAAAGCACGGCGTAGAATGGGGTAGTGCGCACTTCGAGTCCAACCGCGCGGGACGCCGCCATCCGGTGTCGCCCGGCCCACGCCCAGGGGCGTCCGGCCGAGTCGAACACCATGATGCCGGTCTCCGGTACCCCCGGCTCCACCACGCCGGCGAGCTCGGCAAAGGCCGGATCGCGTTCGAGGCTCGCCGCCCGCGTCCCGACCTCGGCCAACGCCCGAACCTGGGTCAGCGCCCGGGCCAATTCGGTGTCGAGCCGACGGCCCGCGGCCTCGATGAGACGCCACCGCACGCCACCTTCGGCCACATCCCACGCGGTCTCCACATCGCCGACACGGGCGGAGGTGCGGAGGGCACCGCCAACGCCAAGGAGTGCGGCAGCGCCAATCACGATGGCGGCAATGGGCCGGGGCCGAACGGCAAGGGCGCAAGCGGCGAGACCCGCCACCACCGCCCCAACCGCCACGCCGAGATGGGGCGCGCGCAACCACGCCGCGAGAACGAGCGCGGTGACGACGGTGGCGACTTCCCAGTGAGCGACGCGACCTCGCAGCCTGGCCCCCTGCGTCTCAAATACCTGCGCCCGCAACAGGTCCGGGACGCACTGTCCCGCGACCCCCGATTGATCGTGCCGGTCGGCACGACGGAGCAGCACGGCCCGCACCTGCCGCTCGGCGCGGACACGATCTTGATCGATCGGCTCGCCGACGACCTCTCGGCGGAGTTCGGGATCCTGCGGGCTCCGACTGTGGAATATGGCGTCAACGCCTCCACCCGCGCCTCCTACCCCGGCAATGCCTCGGTCCGCCGGAAGACGTTGCACCGCTTCATGAACGACCTGGTCGGATCCTGGGAAGAGGGCGGAGTCGAGGGCTTCATCATCCTGACGGCCCACGGGCACGACCCGCATCAGGAGGCGCTCAGCACCTTGCGCACCATCCGGGCGACGATTCGGACCGTGGACATCTTCACGGTGCGCCTGGAAGGAGAGGACGCGAGGCTACCCAGCCATGGAGGGGCACTGGACACCTCCCTCTTGCTCTACCTGGATGCCAACCTCGTGGACCTCGACCTCGCCGAGGACTACGTTCCCCTACCCTCTCGGGTGCGGGCGTGGCGCAAGCTGGCCCGCCGCAGCATTCCGCCGGAGGGGCCGGGCTCCGTCGGGCGGCCCACCCGCTCGAGTGTCGAGACGGGGGAGCGCCTGTACGAATTCATCTTCGAGCGGATCGCGTCGGGCATCTTCGGGCGCCCGGCCCGGCCGCTCAGGACACCGAGGGTCTGACTGATGCGCACGAGCTTCCCTCTCTTGATCGCCCCGCTGCTGCTGGCGACCCCGCTCGCCGCCCAGCCTCCCGCCAGCGACAGCGCCCGTCTCGTCGTCATGAAGGATGGCGCCCCGGTGGGGACGGAGGATTTCGCCTTCCGTTCGGGGAATGGGGAGGATGCCATCCGGTTCGTGGCCACCACCACCGGCGGGACTGACCCGCTTCGCGTGGCGGTCACAACCACTCCCCGGCGGCTGACCATGCGCGTGGCGTCCGGCACGGGCGAGGTCGCCCGGGAGTATCCCGGTGGACCCCGATCCGTGGTGGCCGACGAACGTGTGCTTTCGCTCTACGCCCTGCTGGCGCTGGTCCAGCCCGGTCCCGTCATCGTCCACGGACCGCCGCCCGGCGGGCGGCGGGATGGGACGCTCGAGGACGGTGGCACCGCGCCGATGCCGAACGGCGGCCCGCCGGCACGGCGGCTGACCCTCCGGTCCGGGGAAGACATCGTCCGGGTTTGGCTGGACGGAGGAGGGCGCCTGCTCCGCGTGGAGATCCCAAGTCGCGGCCTGTCGGCGGAGCGGGTGATCCGGCCCTGATCCCGCGGAGGTAGCTCGCCGGGGCAACCCGGTCGCCCTGGCGATTCCTCCGGCGGCGACCCCTCCCCAGATCCGGTGGCCTGAGCCCGGATTCTCGTGGGGCGACCCAGCGGGGCCCAGCGGGGTCGAACCCGGCCCGACGACGACGTCCCACCTTGAAACTTTCCCCACCCGCCAGCGTACGATGACCCGAACACAAACTCGCCACGTAACAGGTAGGGGAAACTCATGCGCGCGCTTGGTTTGGCGATCGTCCTCGTGGGGAGCACGGTCGGTGCGGCCGCAGCTCAGCGGTCCGTGATGCCGTCCGTCCCTCAGTCCCTCACCCTCAGTGACGCCGTGGACCTGGCCCTCCGGTACAATCGGAGCTACCGCCAGGTGGCCAACGACCGGCCAGCGGCGGCGTGGGGGGTCCGGAATGCCTACTCCCAGTTGTTCTTCCCCTCCATGTCGGCGAGCCTCAGCTTTGGCTACAGCGGCGCCGGGTCACAGACCTTCCTGGATCAGGAGTTCACCCAGGAATCCAGCACGATTGGGTCGGACTACGGCCTCAACCTCAACTGGCGGTTGTCCGGCACGACGCTCACTCAGCCTGGCCTTGCCCGGGCGCAGATGCGTGCCACGGAGGCCCAGATCGATGGGGCGGAGGTCAATCTCCGGGCCAACGTGCAGCAACAGTATCTCGCCGCCCTGCAGGCGGAGGCGCAGGTCCGCATCGTCGAGATCCAGGTGACACGGAACGAGGAGTTCCTGCGGCTCGCCCAGGCCCGGTTTCAGGTGGGTCAGGCCACGATGCTCGACGTGCGACAGGCGGAGGTGGCCAAGGGACAGGCGGACGTGCGGCTGCTCCAGGCGCGACAGGGCGTGATCGTGGAGAAGCTGCGTCTGTACCAGCAGATCGGTCTCCCGGCCCCAGAGGATCCCACCACGCTGGTCCTCCCCGACACGTTCCCCGTGACCGAGCCGGAGTGGCAGCTGGGCACCCTGCTGCGCGCGGCAGACATGGACAACCCGGACGTCGCGGTCCTGGAAGCACGGGCGGCCGCCGCGCGCTCGAGCGAGAGATCGGCCAAGGCGCAATGGCTGCCAACGCTCAGCCTCTCGGCCGGCTGGTCGGGGTTCACGCGCGAATACTCGAATCCGGACTTCTTGGTGGCCAGCGCGCGTGGCCAACTCGATGCATCGAGGACGGAGTGCGAATACACCAACTCGGCGTGGCTCAACCCGGGGCAGACGCCACTCCCCTGCAGCGGTCTGGCGCTCTCGCCCGAGGATGAGCAGCGGATCATTGCCGGGAACAACGTCTTCCCCTTCAGCTTCACGACCCAGCCCTTCTCGGCCCGCGTGTCACTCTCGCTTCCCATCTTCACGCAGTTCGGCCGCGAAGCGGACATCTCCCAAGCGTCACAGCTGGCGGACGACGCCATGGAGGAGGTCGAGAATCAGCGGCTCTGGGTGCGGACGAACGTGAGCCAGGCCTATTACGGACTGATCGCGGCATATCAGGCCATTGGGATCCAGGAAGCCAATCGGGTCGCGGCGCAGGAGCAGCTGCGGCTGGCCACCGAACGGTATCGCGTGGGATCCGGTACCTTCTTTGAGTTGTTGGACGCTCAGGTGGCCGAGCAGACGGCCGAGGCGGACTACATCAACGCCATCTACGCGTACCACCGGACGATCGCCACGCTGGAAGCGGCGGTCGGTCGCCCCCTGCGCTGAGCATACGGAGAGGACACGAGACTGTTATGAAACGGAAACGGTTGGTGATCGGCGGCATCGTGGTCGTCGTGGTGGCTATCGGGGCGACCGCCATGCTGCGCGGTCGCGGTGACAGCGGAGTTGCGGTCCGGATGGAAGAGGTCGGCCGGCGGGATCTGGTATCCACGGTGACGGCGAGCGGCAAGATCCAGCCAATGACCAAAGTGGATATCAGCTCCGACATCACGGGCCGAATCATCGAGCTCCGGGTGCGCGAGGGCGAGTTCGTTCGCCGGGGGGATCTGCTGCTCCGGATCGATCCATCCACGTTCGAGTCATCGGTGGCCCGGGCGGAAGCGGGGCTCGCTTCCGCACGCGCCTCCGCGGTCCAGTCCGCAGCGAACCGCGCGCAGGCCGAGCGGGCGGCACAGCGAGCCCGCGAGCTGCGGGCGCAGAATCCCAATCTCGTGTCGGACGAACAGCTCGAACAGGCGGAGACGTCGTTCCGCGTCGCCGAGGCGGTGGCCGTTTCGTCCGAGCGCCAGGTGGATCAGGCACAGGCATTCCTGCAGGAGGCCAGAGACCAGTTGGCCAAGACGGTGCTGCGTGCGCCCATGGACGGCCAGGTGACCCGCGTCGCCGTCGAGGAAGGTGAGGTCGCGGTCCCGGGGACGTTCTCCCGCGAGACGGGGCTCCTGATGACGGTCAGCGACCTCTCGGTCATCCAGGTCAACGTCCAGGTGGACGAGACGGACGTCGTGCGGCTCCACCTGGGTGATTCCACCGAGGTCACGATCGACGCGTTTCCCGACACGACCTTCACGGGACGCGTCACCGAGGTGTCGCAGAGCTCCTCGCGGCTGACCGCGGCGACGGCAGCCGATCGGGCGGTCGACTACGACGTCGAGATCACGCTCGACAACCCCCCGCCAGATGTGCGGCCCGACCTCTCGGCGACGGCCAAGATCGTGACGGCGACGCGTGACAGCACGCTCAGCATCCCGATCATCGCCCTCACGGTCAGGGAGAACACGCCGATCTCGTCCGAGACCGCGCCGGCCGACACCACGAAGGGGAAGAAGGAAACCGAGGGCGTGTTCGTGGTCCAGGGCGGGATCGCGCAGTTCCGACCGGTCAAGGTCGGGATCGCCGGCGAAGAGCACTTCGAGGTGCTCGAGGGGATCGCGCTGGGGGATTCCATCGTGGCGGGACCGTATCAGGCCATCCGCGATCTGAAAGACAGCACACGCGTCCGCCCGATGGGCGCGACGCCAGCCACCGGGAGATGACCATGAGCCCGACCGATACCATCATTCGGGTGCGCGGCCTGACCCGCGAGTACCGCATGGCCAGCGAGACGATCCAGGCCCTGGCCGGCGTGGATCTCGAGATCGCCAAGAACGAGTACGTCGCCATCATGGGACCGTCCGGTTCGGGCAAGTCCACGATGATGAATGTGATCGGCTGCCTCGATACGCCGACCGCGGGCGAGTACTGGTTGAACGGGGTCGAAGTGTCCCGGATGACGGACGACGAGCTCGCCCAGGTGCGCAACCGCGAGATCGGTTTCGTGTTCCAGACGTTCAATCTCCTGCCCCGCGCGTCGGCGATGCACAACGTCGAGCTCCCCTTGATCTACGCCGGCACCCGCGCCGCCGATCGGCGGGAGCGGGCTGGGCGAGCGCTCGAGCGGGTGGGCCTCGGCGACCGCATGCATCACAAGCCCAACGAGCTGTCGGGCGGTCAGCGGCAGCGGGTGGCGATCGCGCGCGCCCTCGTCAACGACCCTAGCATCCTGTTGGCGGACGAGCCCACCGGCAACCTCGACTCGACGACGAGCGAAGAGATCATGGCGGTGTTCGCCGATCTGCACCGCCAGGGGCAGACGGTCATCATGGTGACCCACGAAGCCGACATCGCCGCGCACGCGCACCGGGTGGTGACGCTGCGTGACGGGTGCGTCTTCAGCGACATGCTCGGGCAAGCAGCGTAGTCCATGCCCCTCTTCGAAGCGGTCCGGCTGGCGCTCCAGACGATCTGGACGAACAAGATGAAGACGGCGTTCAGCGTGATCGGCGTCTTCATTGGCGTGACCTTCCTGATCGCCGTCGTCTCGATCGTCGAGGGCATGAACAACTACATGGTGGATCGCTTCGCGGGGACGCTGCTGGGAATCAACACGTTCCACTTGCGGCGCTTCCCGAACTTCCAGACCGGCGAGGTAACGCCGGAGATGTGGCGTTCCTGGGTACGCCGGCCGCGGATTCGCTATGAGGATGCGGATGCCGTCGAAGCCGCCATCACGGTTCCGCACATCGCGGCGTGGGAGTCCACGGCGCGGGCCGAACTCGAGTACCGTGGGCGAATCGCACGCGACATCGAAGTCACCGCGGCCACCGAGCGTTACTTCGAGATCAAGGATCTCCCCATCGAGGCGGGGCGACCGTTCAGCGCCCAAGAGGTCAAGGCCGGTGCTCCGGTGCTCGTGATCGGCTGGGAGCTCGGTGAGCGGCTGTTCGAAGGGCGGGATCCCCTCGGTCGTGAGGTCAAGATCCGCGGCATCCCGTACCGGGTGATCGGTGTGGTCGAGAAGCAGGGCAACCTGTTCGGTATCTCGCTCGACAAGTTCGCGATCACGACGGCGCATGCACCCGCCAAGCGTTTCGTGAACCCGCCGGGCGTCGTGGACGCCTTGATCGTCAAGACCGGATCGCAGGAGGAGCTGGACGTTGCCATCACGCAGGCCGAGGCAGCCATGCGGACCCGCCGGCAGCTGCGGCCGGCCGAGGAGAACAGCTTCGCCATCGAGACGGCCGATGCCGTGCTCGACTTCTGGGCCAAGATCAATCGCGTCCTGATGATGGCGCTGCCCGGCTTGGTGAGCATCTCGCTGGTGGTCGGCGGGATCGTCATCATGAACATCATGCTGATGGCGGTCTCGGAGCGGACCCGCGAGATCGGTATCCGGAAGTCCCTCGGTGCGCGCCGGCGCGACATCCTGAGCCAGTTCCTGGTGGAGTCCAGCACGATCTCGGCGGTAGGCGCGTCGATCGGCGTCGGGGTGGGACTCGCCGCCGCCGCGATCGTCAACGCCACGACCCCGCTGCCAGCCGCGGTCGCCCCCTGGTCCATCGCGGTGGGGGTCGGACTCGGCGCGGGGGTCGGGATCATCGCGGGGATCTACCCGGCGAGCCGTGCAGCGCGCCTCGATCCGATCGCGTCCATGCGGCAGGAAACATGACGCAGGTCTTCGAAGGGGTCGGCATCGCGGTTGCGGCGCTCCGCGCTAACAAGACGCGCGCGGCCCTCACGATCCTCGGCATCGCCATCGGCGTCATGGTGGTGATGGTGATTGCCTCCATCATCAACGGCATCAACACCGACGTCGCCCGCCTCTTCGAGGAGGCCGGCTCCCGCACGTTCTTCGTGGATCGGTACTTCCGCGGCGGCATCACCGTCTCGGACGGCTCGGACGAGATGAGTCCGTGGCGGCGGCGGCCGCACATCCGCATCGAGGAGGCCGAGCGGCTCACACAGCTCCCGTCCGTGGCGTTCGTGGACGTCATGGAGTTCTGGGGCGCCGCGGCGAGCTTCGAGGGCAAGGACCTCGGCTCCGTCACGACCGAGGGA
>JAOUDR010000088.1 GCA_029859185.1 Gemmatimonadota bacterium | reverse complement strand
CAGGAAGACGAAGCGCGGGTCGCCGAGATCCACGATCGTCCGGGCATAGGCACGGCGTTGCTCCTCGAAGTCGAGTTGGCGCGTTCCATGATAGGCCCGTTTCACGTAGCCGAACCGGTTGGCCTTAATGACGTTGCCGAGCTCCGTGTCGATCACCAAGCCGCGCACGATGAGGGTCGGATCGAAGCGCAGGTCGTCCACCGGCCAGCCGAGGTCCGCGCACTTCCGGCGCAGGTGCTCGTAGGCCCGCCGCTCCCACTCGTCCACGTGGTAGTGGACGAGGGTGTAGTCCATGTCGTAGCCGATGGCCCGAATGGCCCGGAGGTTGAGCGTGCGGCTGCAGAAGATGCCGCGGGCGCGCGGCGGTCGGGAGGGCACGTCCATGGGACTCACGCCTCCGCGGCCGGCGCCGCGGCAAAGTGATTGAGCGGGCCGTGCCCGCGCCCCAGTCCCGGCGCGGCGACCATGGCCCGGTGGACGAAATCGAGAGCGTCCGCGACGGCGCGCTCGAGCGGCCGGCCGAGCGCGAGACCCGCCGTCACCGCGGCCGACAGGGTGCAGCCCGTGCCGTGGGTCGAGGTGGTGGCCAGCCGCGGATGGCGGAATCGACGGACGCCGGTGGGGGTCACGAGCACGTCCACGATCTCGTCGGCATCGAGGTGGCCTCCCTTGACCAGCGCCGCATCGGCGCCCTGCAAGACGAGGGTGCGTCCGGCCCGCTCCATGCTCTCGACGGTCTCCACCGGGTCCTCGACCAGCATCGTCGCCTCGTCGAGGTTGGGGGTGACGAGCGTCGCGAGCGGGAGCAGGTGATCGCGGACGCTACGGACCGCGTCCGCATCGAGCAGGCGATCTCCCGACGTGGCCACCATGACGGGGTCACAGACGTACTGGGCGAACCGGTGACGGGCGATACCGTCGGCGACCTCGTGGACGAGCGCCGCCGTGGCCAGCATGCCCGACTTCACCGCCGCCGGCGGGAGATCGGCGGCGAGCGCGTCGAGCTGGGCGCGGACCGTGGGGAGCGGCACCGGATGCACGGCCGTCACGCCGAGGGTGTTCTGCGCGGTGAGCGCAACGATCGCGGACGTGCCGAACACCCCGAACTGGTGGAACGTCTTGAGGTCCGCCTGGATGCCGGCGCCGCCGCCCGAATCGGAGCCGGCAATCGTCAACGCAATCTGCATGCGGTGCCTGTGCGAAGGTCGGGTGCGTGGTATGATTGGTGGTCGCGGGAGACCGGCATGGCCTCACAACTCGTCACAACCGTTCGCAATCTACACCAGCGCAAGGGGCGTCGGCGGCGCGGCCTCACGGTCGCCGAGGGCGTGCGGCTGGTGGAAGAGGCGCTGCACGCCGGGATTCCCATTCGCGGTGTGCTCGTGGCCACATCCTTCGGAACCACGGAGCGCGGTTCCGCCTTGCTGGGCGAGCTGGCCGGCCGGGCGGTTCCCATCGAGGAGCTGCCCGAGCGGGAGTTCGGGTCGGTGTCGGCGACGGACACGCCGCAGGGTGTGCTGGCCGTCATCGAGGTCCCGAGTTGGACGCTCGCGGACGTGCAGCCCGGACCCCACGCACCAGTGCTCGTGTTGGACGCCGTCCAGGATCCGGGGAACGTCGGGACGCTGCTCCGGACGGCGTTTGCCCTCGGCGCGGGCGGCGCGGTGCTCCTGCGTGGATGCGCCGATCTCACGAACCCCAAGGTGATCCGCGCGGCCATGGGTGCGAGCTTCCGGTTGCCAGCCACCACGGTGGAAGTGGAGGAGTTCGTCACCTGGTGCCGCCGCAGTGGGGTCGAGGTGTGGGCGTCCGCGGCGGAGGGCACTGCGCTCACGCGGACGGCCATGCCGGAGCGACTGGCACTCGTCGTGGGCAACGAAGGCGCGGGTATCCGACCGGAGCTGCGTGAGCTTGCGGTGCGCCAGGTGGCCATCCCCCTCGCGCGGGGCGCCGAATCGCTGAACGTTGCCGTGGCCGCCGGCATCCTGCTGCACGAGGCCGCGCGTGGTGCCTGAGGCGTTCGTGCTGGTGGCGGCCGGTGGCCTGGGGGCGGCCATCGGGAGCTTCCTCAACGTCTGCGTGTACCGGTTGCCGCGGAACGAGTCGCTGGTCCACCCCCCGTCGGCCTGTCCGCGGTGCGGCACGCCCATCGCCTGGTACGACAACGTGCCGGTGTTCGGTTGGCTGTGGCTCGGTGGGAAGTGCCGCTCGTGCCGCGCGCCGATCTCGGCGCAGTACCCGCTCGTCGAGGCGCTGATCGCTGCACTCTGGGTCGCCTCCGCCTGGGCGTTCGGGCTCACCTGGCACGCCGCTGCCGCCGCGGTGTTCGGGACCCTGCTGATCGGCATCACACTCACCGACGCGCGTCACTACATCATCCCCCACGAGTTCACCATTGGCGGACTGGTGCTCGGCCTCGCGATCGCGGCCGCCCAGGGTTGGAGCCAGTTGATCGCGTCCGCGATCGGCGCGGGTGTGGGGTTCGCGCTGCTCATCAGCATTGCGTGGGCTGGCGAGAAGGTCTTCCGCAAGGAAGCCATGGGCGGCGGCGACATCTGGATGATGGCCATGGTCGGCGCGTTCGTGGGCTGGAAGGGCGTGTTGCTCACGATCTTCCTCGGCGCGCTCATCGGCACCGTGGTCTTCATCCCCCTCGCGTGGCTCACCCGACACCATCCGCACTGGGAGCGCACCGGCGAGGTGGACAGCGGCAGCGGAATGCCGCACGTGCCGTTCGGGATCTTCCTGGCGGCCGGGGCCGCAGCCGCCTTCCTGGCGGGCGACGCCCTCCTTGCCTGGTATTGGGGCTTCGTGCTGGGCGGGTGAGCGGGCGCGTGGGGACACGTGAGGCGCGTGGGGGCACGCCGGGGCGCGTCTGCCTTGCCCGCCCTGACCGCCATCGACCGCCTTGTCCGCCTTTGACCGCCTTCGACCGCCTCGTCCGCCCCGTCCGCCCTCTTCCAACCATCCGGCCCACCGTCTCGTCCAATCTGGTGCATGGACGACCCGACCCCCGCCGTGGATAGCCCGAAACGGGCCGTGCCGGACGATGCCGTGGATGTGGCCCTCGCGCAGAGCGGGGATACGCAGGCCTTCGAGCGGCTGTACCGGGCGCACGTGTCGCGGGTGTTCAGCCTGGCCCGTCGCATGATGGGCCCGGAAACGGCAGAGGAGGCGACCCAGGATGTCTTCGTTCGGGCGTGGGAGAAGCTGGGGAGCTTTCGCGGAGAGGCGGCCTTCGGGACGTGGCTGCACCGGCTCGCGGTCAACCTGCTGCTCTCGCAGCGCGCCCGGCGGGGCCGGGATCTGGCGCGTCACGATCCGACGGAAGACGCGCTGGAACGCCGCGCGAGCCGCGGGACGAGGCCGGAGTTGGCGATGGACCTGGAAACCGCCATTGGGCGGCTGCCCGACGGGGCCCGACAGATCTTCGTGCTGCACGACATCGAGGGCTACAAGCATGAGGAGATCGGAGACTCGCTCGGGATCGCGGTCGGCACCTCGAAGGCACAGTTACACCGGGCGCGCATGCTGTTGCGATCGCACCTGGAACCGCAGACAGAGGATCGGATAGGACCATGACGAATCGGCACCCCTGGATGGCGCGGCTATCCGAGTATGTGGACGGGGAACTCCCGGCCGACGAGCGCCTTGCGCTCGAGCGTCATCTGGAGACGTGCGCGGATTGCCGGGCAACGGTCACGCAGCTCGGTCGCGTGCGGGACCTGGCGGGGACGCTCGCGGACCGGGAGCCCCCACGCGATCTCTGGCCCGGTATCGAAGCTCGGATCGGGGGCGCGGCGCGGGTGCTACCGTTTGGCCGGCGTTGGACGCTCACCATGCCACAGCTGGCGGCGGCCGCGGCCCTGATGATCGTGGTCGGCGCGGGCGGTGCCGCGCTGGCCTTGCGCGGCACCGGGACGCCGGTGGCCGGGCCCGTGGCGGTCGTGGCCCCGTCGGGGGACCCTACCGTCATCCCTGCGACGGCCGGGGCTGCCTCGTACGATCAGGCCGTCACGAGCCTCGGGCGCGTGCTGACTGAACACCGGGACCGCCTCGATCCGGCGACGGTCCGGGTGCTCGAACAGAGCCTGCAGACCATCGACCGAGCCATTGCCCGGGCCCAGGAGGCGCTCGCGACGGATCCAAACGACGCCTACCTCAGCGCGCATCTCGCTGAGACGATGCGCCAGAAACTGAATCTGATGCGCCGCGCGGCTGCACTGGTTGCGGCGTCCTGAAGGAGGACCACCATGATGCTCACGACAGCGACGCTGGCGATTGCCGCCCTGGCTGGGCTGCAACAGCAGCAAACCGACACCACCTTCGCGGTCGCCGCGAATGCGCGGCTGCGGCTCAGCAACCATGCGGGAACCGTGCGGGTGACGGGCGGGGATCAGGCCACGATGCGGGTTCGCGCAACGCATGGGAGCCGCGACCACATCGCGATCACCACCCGGGGTACGGTGATTCACATCGAGGCCGAGCGGGACCGGGGCATGCCCAACTTCGTCGAGTACGAGGTCACGGTGCCCCGCGGCATGGCGGTGGAGCTCGATGGCGTCGAAACCGAGATGACAGTGGAAGGCGTCGGCGGCGACCTGAGCGTGGCGAGCGTTGAGGGGGGCATCACCGTCCGCGGGGCCGGTGCCGCCGTCGATCTCAACACGGTGGAGGGCGATATCTCGCTCGAGGGCGGCCGCGGCCGGATCTCGGTGAGCGGCGTGGAGGGAACCGTCACCGTGACCGGGGCCCGGGGCGACCTGACGGTCGAAACCGTGGAGGGCGATATCACGTTGGATGGTGTGGAGAGCACCAACGTGGACCTGAGCACGGTGGACGGGGATATCGTCTACCGCGGCACGGTGCAGGATGGGGGCCGCTACCGGCTCACCTCCCATGACGGAGATATCGAGCTTGGCGTGGCAACTGGGCTCAATGCCACCGTGTCGGTGGCCACGTTCGACGGCAGCTTCGAGGCCGACCCCGCGTTCCGCGTCCAGATCTCGGAAGTGCGACCGGGTCGCCGGTTCAGCTTCACGCTGGGCACCGGATCGGCGCGAGTCGAGCTCGAGACGTTCGACGGCGAGATTCGGCTTCGCAGCCGCTAACCAGGAAGAGGGGCAATGATGAGAACGGAACTACTGCTCGCAGCGGCTGGCGGCCTGGTGGCCATCGGCTACCCGACGTTCGAGTCCGGCTGGGTGACCCACGCGCCTCGTGTGGCAGCGCAGACGCAGGACGGGGAGTTCCGGTGGACGGGCCGGATTGCCAACGGCAAGACGCTGGAGATCCGCGGCGTCAACGGTGAGATCCGGGTCGAGGCCGCGAGCGGCGCCGAGGCGGAAGTGCTCGCCCGGAAGTCCGGCCGGCGGAGTGATCCGGCAAGCGTCGAGATCGCGGTGGTGCCGCACGACGGCGGCGTGACGATTTGTGCCATCTACCCGGCGGTCAAGGGCCGCGAGAACGAGTGCCTGCCGGGTGGGGGCCACAACAACACCAGAGACAACGACGTCAAGGTCGAGTGGACCGTACGGCTCCCCGACGGCGTTCGCCTCGGCGCCCACACGGTCAACGGTGACGTGTCCGTCCGTGACGCAGGGGCTGAAGTGCGCGCGTCGACCGTGAACGGCGACGTGAACGTCTCCACCCGCGGCGTCGCGGAAGCGTCGACGGTCAACGGATCCATCTGGGCCTCGCTCGGCCGGGCCGACTGGACCGGGACGATGTCGTTCCACACGGTGAACGGCGGCATCACGATCGAGGTCCCGGACGGCCTCGGTGCCATGATCGAGGCGAAGACCGTGAACGGGTCCATCGAGACCGATTTCCCGATCACCGTGCAGGGCCGGTTCGGCTCGCGGACACTCAAGGGAACGATCGGCGCGGGTGGCCGGGATCTGGAGCTGGCGACGGTGAACGGGTCGATCAAGCTGCGGAAGGCGAGCTAGGGAGAGGCGGTCGAAGGCGGTCGAAGGCGGTCACGGGCGGTCTCGGCGGGCACCGAGGCCGCCGTTTCCGTTCTGCACCCCGTGCCCTCACGCGCCCCCACGCGCCCCCACGCGCCCATCGTGCCCGTCTCGCCCCTCCTGTCTACTTTAGGTCATGATCCGTCACCTACTGCTCGGCGCTTGCGCGCTCCTCGTCGGCTGCGCCGCTGACCGTGTCCCCTCCACCGACGCCGAGGTCGAGCGCCTCGCCGCGGACGTGATCCCGCGTGTCGAGCAAACGGTGGGTCTCTCGTTCCGCGAGCCGCCTGCGATTGCCGTCCGCGACCGCGCGGCGGTGGAGCGCTATCTCATCGGCCGGCTCGACGAGGAGTACCCGGCCGAGACGATGGCCGACATCGCCACCGCGTACCGACTGTTCGGCCTGATCCCCGACACGCTCGATCTGCGGGCGGTGCTGCTCGCGGTATTGGCCGAGCAGGTCGTGGGGTACTACGACCCCGACTCCGTGACGCTGTACGTCGTCGAGGGAGCCGACCCCGCACAGATCCGACTGGTGCTGGCCCACGAATTGGTCCACGCGCTCCAGGGGCAGTACATGCCGCTGGATTCCCTCCTGGGATTACGGCAGGAGAACGATCGGCAGATGGCGGCGCAGGCGGTCCTGGAAGGGCAGGCCACGCTCGCGTCGCTCACCGCGATGTTCGACGAGGAGCGGCTGCGCGAGCTGGGCAGCTTCTGGGGGGACGTGCGCTCCATGATTCGGGACGAGCAGGAACGCATGCCCGTCTTCGCGGGCGCGCCGCTGATCCTGCGGGAGGGATTGCTGTTCCCGTACCTCGCGGGCGCTGATTTCATGCGGTGGTTCGACGAAACCTATCCCGACACGCTGCCGTTCGGGCCGCGCATGCCGCAGTCCACCGAGCAGATCCTCTACACCAGTCGCTACCAGGACGGGGATGCACCCGTGACCCTGCGGTTCGGCCCCGCGCCGCACGCCGGCGACCTGCTCTACGAGGACACGTGGGGACAGTTCGAGACCCGGATCATCCTGTGGGAGCTTACGGGCAGCGAGTCACTGGCGAGCGCCGGGGCGCTCGGCTGGGAGGGTGACCGGTTTGCCGTGTACCGTCACACCGCGGGCGACGCGCTCGTGTGGTGGTCGGTCTGGGAGACGGCGCAGGCGGCCGAGAAGTTCGCCGCGATGCTCGAGCGCACGTGGGGACGGGACGGACGGCGGTGGGCCGTGCGGCGGGAGACCGTGGCCGGGCTACCGGCAGTGGTGCTACTGGATGCGCCGGCCGCGTGGCCGGGCTGGGAAGCGCAACCGGGCGTCGGGACTCGATAGGAGAGCCGCGGGGGTGACGGGCCGCACAGGGTCGGGACCAGCGGCGCGATGGCCGTGCGGTGCGGGCTGCCCACGCTCGATAGAGTGGCTCCCACCGGTCCTGACTGCTGATCGTCTTTGTCGCGGCATTGGGCGTGGGCCTGCTGACCGCCTATCGGGACCTCCCCCTCTGCCGCACGTTTGCTCGCGTGGTCCGTATGGCCGTGTCGCTTCGTGCGATGGGCAAGAACATGCCTGAGCACTCCCCCGAACAGCTCGCGCCGGACTTCTTCAATGCCTTTGCAGACTGCGACGGGTAGCAGGGGGAAGCGCTTGCGGTCCCGGAACGCCACCCGGTGAACGCGTGGCATCTCTCCGCGCCGATAGCTGGGCGGCGCCCCGGTGATGTGGCACCGACTTTGCTGCGGCCGAGTCCGGGTCTTCGGCCCGCTGCGTCGGAAGCCTTGGGAGCGCCGTGGACTGGTCGCGTATGTGGAGGAACGTCGTGAAGGCGAAACTCGTGTCGATCGTCTCGGGATTGCTGCTGCTGTCTCTGCTGATGTACGTGGCTGGGCTCATCACCGTCCACCGGGATCTCTTCGTATGGCAGAAGGTCATGCGGGTGCGTCAACTGGTGACGTCGCTTCGTGCCACCGGGCGGGACATGCCGCAGGGTTCCTACAGCAGACGGGCACCGCACGTGCCCGACCAGTCCTACGTCATCTCCGATCGGGAGGCGATAGCTCCCGGAATGCTGGCGGTGACGCGGCTCAATCCGGAAGGCGTGCGGTACGTGATTGACTTGATCGCAGAGGACGGTACGCTCCTCCACAGCTGGCCGGTCGAACACGCTCGTCTCATTCCCGGCGGCAAGACCTGGGAGTCGCCGCACGGGACCAAGGTGCTGACGGACGGCTCGGCCCTCGTCGCCTTCAACAGCGAGCCCGGCTTGGCTCGCATCGACGGGTGCGGCGACGCGATCTGGGCGATTCCGGATCAGGTCTACCACCACGTCATTCAGGCCGATGAAGCAGGGGGGTACTGGACCTGGCGCTCGGTGAAGTGGGGCGGATCGCACGACCAGGTCATGCTGCGCTTCAGCGAGAGCACCGGCGAAGCCCTCGAAGCCATCGACCTCGTTGATGACGTGATCTTGCCCTATCCCGTGTCCGGCCTGCTGATGGCCACGCCCGAGGGATTCGCGTTTCGACGTGGCGCGGCAGCTGGGGAGGTATGGGACATCTTCCATCCCAATGACATCGAGCCCCTTCCGGCGGCGCTCGCCGACGCGTTTCCGCAGTTCAAGGCAGGCGACCTCCTCATCAGTCTGCGCAATCTCGACATGGTCGCCGTGATCGACCGGGAGACGTACCGGGTCTTGTGGGTGCTGCAGGGGCCCTGGCGGCAGCAACACGACCCCGACTGGCAGGCGGACGGGACGATCACGGTCTTCAACAACAACCGTAATCGTCAACTATCCCACATCGTCGCCGTCGATCCCCGGACCAACGAGCTGTCCTTGCCGCTTGGCAACAGCGGCCCGAAGTACTTCTCCGATACCATGGGCAATCACGAGCGACTCCCGAACGGGAACTGGCTGATCGTCTCGGCGAACGAAGGTCGGGTGATCGAGGTGC
>JAOUDR010000592.1 GCA_029859185.1 Gemmatimonadota bacterium | reverse complement strand
AACGCTCGATCTCGCGTTCTTCAACGGCCTGGGGGGATTCTCGCCGGACGGCCGCGAGTACATCACGGTGCTGGGCCAGGGACAGTGGACGCCGGCCCCCTGGATCAACGTCGTGGCAAATCCGGACTTCGGGTTCCAGGTCTCCGAGTCGGGCTCGGGCTACACGTGGTCCGTCAACAGCCGGGAAAACAAGCTGACGCCGTGGTCGAACGATCCGGTCGGCGACACGCCGGGCGAGGCGTTCTATGTGCGTGATCTGGACAGCGGCCTGATCTGGGGGCCGACGTGTCTTCCGATCCGCGAAGACACCTCGCCCTACGTCATCCGGCACGGTCAGGGGTACAGTCGCTTCGAGCACACGTCCCACGGCATCGCGCTCGAACTGCTGCAGTTCGTGCCCCCGGACGACCCGATCAAGATCTCACGCCTCACGCTGGTCAATCGGTCCAGTCGCAAACGTCGCCTGTCGGTCACGGCCTACGCGGAGTGGGTCCTGGGCGTCACGCGCAGCCAGTCCGCACCGTTCATCGTCACCGAGATCGATCGGGAGACCGGCGCCACGTTCGCGCGCAACGCCTGGAACAGCGAGTTCGCGCGTCGGGTCGCCTTTGCCGACCTGGGTGGACGCCAAACGTCGTGGACCTGCGACCGGCTCGAGTTCCTGGGCCGCAATGCGAGCCTCGATCACCCGGCGTCGCTCGAGCGGGGGAGCGCCTTGTCAGGCAAGACGGGCGCCACCCTGGACCCGTGCGCCGCGCTGCAGACCGAGATCGAGCTGCCGCCCGGGCAGAGCACCGATGTGCTGTTCCTGCTGGGACAGGGGGAGGGCCCCGAACAGGCACGAGCGCTGATTGCACGGTACCGGACGGCGGACAGCGTCGTGCTGCTCCGCCAGGTCCAGGAGCGCTGGGAGACCGTGCTCGGCGCGGTCCAGGTCCGGACGCCGGATCCCGCGATGGACCTGCTGCTCAATCGCTGGCTCCTCTACCAGACCCTTGCCTGTCGCCTGTGGGCCCGCTCGGCGTTCTATCAGTCCGGCGGGGCCTACGGGTTTCGCGACCAGCTCCAGGACGTCATGGCGCTGTTGCTGACACGGCCCGACATCGCCCGCGCACACCTCCTGCGGGCGGCCGCCCGTCAGTTCCCCGAAGGCGACGTCCAGCACTGGTGGCATCCCCCCACTGGGCGGGGGGTGCGCACGCGCATCTCCGACGACCTGCTGTGGCTGCCGTATGCCGTGGCGCAGTATGTCGCGGTGACGGCGGACCGGAGCGTGCTCGACGAGACGATCCCATGGATCGAGGGGCCGCTCCTCGCGGAGCACGAGCAGGAGTCGTACTTCGCGCCCCGGGTTTCCGACGACCGAGCGACCCTGTTCGAGCACTGTGCACGGGCGCTGGATCGCAGTCTCGACGTCGGCAGCCACGGCCTCCCGCTGATCGGCGCCGGTGATTGGAACGACGGGATGAACCGTGTCGGCCACGCCGGTCGCGGGGAAAGCGTGTGGCTGGGTTGGTTTCTCCACAAGAATCTGCGCGAGTTCGCCCACATCGCCGACGGCCGCGCCGAAGCGCCGCGCGCGACGCAGTGGCGGCACGCGGCCACGGCTCTGCGGACGGCGCTGGAGCGTGACGCATGGGATGGCGCGTGGTACAAGCGCGCGTTCTTCGACGACGGGACGCCGCTCGGCTCGGCGGCGAACGACGAATGCCAGATCGACTCGATTGCCCAGTCCTGGGCGGTCCTCTCCGGTGCGGGCGACCCGGACCGCGCGCGCCAGGCCATGGACGCGGTCGAACGCCGGCTGGTGCGTCAGGACGACCAGCTCGCGCTGCTGTTCGCACCACCGTTCGACCGGACCGACCGGGATCCTGGGTACGTCAAGGGGTACCTGCCCGGCATCCGGGAAAACGGTGGGCAGTACACGCACGCCGCGGTCTGGTCCGTCATTGCCCTGGCGCAGCTGGGTGAGGGCGACAAGAGCTTCAGTCTCTTCACGCTGCTCAACCCGATTCTCCATGCCAGCCGTCGCGCGAGCGCGCACCGCTACAAGGTGGAGCCCTACGTCGTCGCTGCCGACGTCTACTCCGCCCCCGCACATGTCGGGCGCGGGGGATGGACGTGGTACACGGGTGCGGCGGGCTGGCTCTACCGCGCCGGCCTCGAGTCGATTCTCGGATTCCGCAAGCTGGGGGCGGCGCTCGCCATTGACCCGTGTATTCCGCATGGTTGGGACGGCTTCGAGGTCGTCTATCGCCATGGCAGGGCGGTCTATCGGGTGGCGGTCGCGAATCCGAACGGCGTCTGCCGTGGTGTTGCCAGCATCAGTCTCGACGGCGTTCCCCTTGCGGAAGGGGCGCTCGTTCCCTTGTCGGACGACGGGCTCGAGCACCAGGTCCGCGTCGTGCTCGGGTAGGCGCCCCGCTCCGCGGTGGGCCAAGACCCGTCCCTCGGGCGTAGGGGTACCGCCGAGGTCGCCGTCGTTCGACATTCCATACACTGACCGACTCCACCAGCACCCAGCCCGGAGCCTACGCTATGCGACGCCAGCGAATCGGTGTCCTCCCGCTCGTCCTCGGCGCGGGACTGTTCTTCGCCCCCGCGGCGACCAGCCCGCCCGTGTCGTTGC
>JAOUDR010000591.1 GCA_029859185.1 Gemmatimonadota bacterium | reverse complement strand
CGCGACATCGTGGCCGTGTTGCGGCGGCGGTGGCCGGCGGCCGAGGTGATCCTGGTTCCGGCGCGCGTGCAGGGCGAAACCGCCGAGGCCGAGTTGCGTCAGGCGCTGGCGCGCGTGAACGACATCCCGCTCGATGTCGTGATCGTGGGGGGGGGGGGGGGGTCGCGCGAGGATCTGTGGACCTTCAATAGCGAGGCCGTGGCCCGCGCGGTGGCGGCCGTCCGGGTGCCGACCGTGGCGGCGGTGGGTCACGAAACCGACGTGACCCTCACCGACCTCGTCGCGGATGTCCGTGCGCCCACGCCGTCCGCCGCGGCGGAGACCGTCGTACCCGATTGGCGCGAACAGCTGACGGTGCTGCACGGCGTCGCGCGTCGGCTGCAAGTGGGACTGGGTCGGCGCGTGGAGCTGGGGGCCCAGCGGCTCGACCGGACGGCCGACCGCTTGGTGAGCAGCGTGACGGGGTCCGCCGCGCGGGCGCGGTCCCGCCTCGACCGCGCGGCGGCGACGCTCGAGGCGCTGAGCCCGCTCCGGGTCCTGGGCCGCGGGTACGCGCTGGCCCGCGACGAGCATGGGCACGTGCTCCGCCGCACCGCCGACTTCGCGGCGGGGGCCGCGTTCCGCCTCACGGTGCAGGACGGCGATGTGGACGCGCGGGTTGCGGAGCGTGCATCATGAGCGAACGGCCGTCGTTCCAGAACGCGCTCGAGCGACTCGAGGCCATCGTTCGAGATCTCGAACGCAACGACGTGGACCTCGACCGCGCGTTGGCGCTGTTCGAACAAGGAGTCCGTGAGCTGCGGGACGCCCGCGCCCTCCTCGAGGACGCGGAGTTGCGCGTGCGCAAGGTCGTCGAAGAGGCGGATGGAACCCTTGGGCTCCGCGACGCTGACGTCTGACGCCGCGGCCTTCCTGGCGGAGGCGCGGGATGCGGTGAATCGGCTGTTTGCGCAGCGGGCCCCGGAGATCCGGCGCGCCCATCCGGGGGCGGTGGGTGAGGCCATCGTCTATGCGCTCGAGGGGGCCGGTAAGCGCCTGCGGCCCGCCTTGACGCTCGCGGTGTTCCGCGAGGCCGGCGGCACGGGAGACGCGACCGAACTCGCCGCCGCGGTCGAGGTGATCCACACGTACTCGCTGGTCCACGACGATCTCCCGTGCATGGATGATGACGACTTGCGGCGTGGGCGACCGACGGTCCACCGGGCGTTCGACGTCCGGATCGCGACCGAAGCAGGATTCCGCATGGTGCCCCTCGCGGCCGGGTTCGTGTGGCGTGGTGCGGTGACGCTGGGGCTCACCCCGCGCGTGACCGGCGCCATTGCCGGCACGCTGTTCGCGGCGGCCGGTGCTGGGGGCATGATCGGGGGCCAGGTGCTCGATCTCGAGGCGGAGGGTCACCAGCTCACGCTCGAACAGCTCGGGCACCTGCATGGCATGAAGACCGGTGCGCTGCTTTCGGCGAGCGCGGAGATTGGGGCGATGGCGGCGGGGGCAAGTGTGCAGGCACGGACGGCGCTGCGGAGGTTCGGGTCGGAGCTCGGCCTCGCCTTCCAGATCGTGGATGACATTCTCGATGCGGTGGAGAGCTCGGAGCGGCTCGGGAAGACCGCCGGCAAGGACGCCGCGCAGGGGAAGGCCACCTACGTCGCGCTGCTCGGGCTCGAAGAGGCACGCGCGGAAGCCGCGCGGTGCCTCGCGCGCGCTATGGACCGGTTGCACGACGCCGGGCTACATTCCACTCTTCTCGCGAACCTCGCGCGCTTCGTCGTGGAGCGCCGCTCGTAGGGCGCGGTCCACAGGAACCGCATAGACGCAATGGCATTGCTCGAGACCATCTCCGGCCCGGCGGACGTCCGCCAACTCCGCCCCGACCAGCTCCCCGAGTTGGCCGAAGAGGTACGCCAGCGCCTGATCGAGGTGGTCTCCAAGACCGGCGGCCACATCGGGGCGGGACTTGGGGTGGTCGAGCTGACGGTGGCGCTGCTGCACGCCTTCGAGTCTCCCAAAGACAAGGTGCTCTGGGACGTCGGGCACCAGGGCTATCCGTGGAAGGTGCTCACCGGTCGCAACGACCGGCTCCCGACACTCCGGCAGGAAGACGGCCTGTCCGGCTTCCTGCGCCGCGCCGAAAGCCCCCATGACGTCTTCGGCGCGGGCCACGCCGGAACGGCCATCTCGGCGGCGTACGGGATCGCGACCGCGCGGGATCTCCGGGGCGAGGACTACCACGTGATCGCCGTGATCGGCGACGGCTCGATGACCTGCGGGTTGCCCTATGAAGGCCTCAACAACGCCGGACATGCCGGACGGGATCTGCTGATCATCCTCAACGACAACGGCATGTCCATCGCGCCGAATGTCGGGGCGATGAGCCGCTACCTGGGCTCCGTGATCGCAAGCCCGTTCGGGAATCGGGTGCGGGAGCGCGTCAAGCACGCCATCGAGGCCACGTCGCAGATCGTGGGCGGCAAGAAGATGATCGATCTCGCCCGGAACATCGAGGAGAGCATCAAGAATCTCTGGTCTCCGGGTATGCTGTTCGAGGAGTTGGGGTTCCGGTACTTCGGCCCGATCGACGGTCACGATATCCCGACCATCCTCCGGACGTTCGAGCTGGTGAAGGAGCTGCG
>JAOUDR010000053.1 GCA_029859185.1 Gemmatimonadota bacterium | reverse complement strand
CCAGGGTGTCCGCCGTGTCGGCGCTGCCGGAGGTCCGGGAGGCGGCCAACCGGCAGCTCCGAGCCGCGGCCGCGCACCATCCCCGCGGGGTGGTGATTGACGGGCGGGACATCGGGACGGTGGTGTTCCCGGATGCTGGCCTCAAGGTGTTCCTGACCGCCTCACCGGCCGAGCGCGCCCGGCGCCGGCTACTCCAGGAGTCGCGTGACGTCTCGTCCGAAACGCTGCGCGCGGAGACCGCCAGGCTCGTGGCGCGGGACGCGGCGGATGCGGGCCGCGCGGTGGCGCCACTGCGTCAGGCCCCGGACGCCGTGCCGCTGGACACCACCGGGATGTCATTCGAAGTCCAGGTGGAGGCGATTGTGGACTTGGCTCGGAAAGCGTTTCCCCACCTTGACATAGCCTAGGTGGCGATCTAGCATTTAAAGCTCGCCTCTCCCGACTGTCGGGAGAGCACCTCAACCCGATACCGGGCTCCCTTCCGGGGCCCACAGCAGGTACCCCGTTCCCATGGCTGAGCCAGCGACCGAGACCCCGCACCCCACCCCGTCCCCCAGCATCGTCGTCCGTCCCGACCTCATCGACGAGCAGTACTCCGCCGAACAGTACGAGGAGATGCTCGCCCTCTACGAAGGCACGATGAGCAGCATCGTGGAGGGAGAGATCGTCAAGTCGCGCGTACTCCGGGTCACCGACACCCACGTCATCCTCGATGTCGGGTTCAAGTCGGAAGGCGCCGTCGGTCGGGACGAGTTCAAGGATCCTCAATCCCTGTCACCGGGGGATGAGGTCGAGGTCTTCCTCGAGAAGCTCGAGGATCAGGAGGGGGCCGTCGTCCTCTCCAAGAAGAAGGCCGACTTCATGCGCGTGTGGGAGAAGATCCGGCACGCGTACGAGAACGATGAGCCGGTGCAGGGCGCGCTCGTCAAGAAGATCAAGGGTGGGGTGGTAGTGGATTTGATGGGCGTCGACGCGTTCCTGCCGGGCAGCCAGATCGCCCTGCGCCGCGTCCCGAACATCGACGAGCTGCTCGGCCAGAGCTACGAGTTCAAGATCATCAAACTGAACAAGCGTCGCCGCAACATCGTGGTGTCCCGCCGGGTGATCCTGGAGGGCGAGCGGGCGGAGAAGCGCGAGCACCTGATGAAGGAGCTGTCGGTCAACCAGGTGCGCAAAGGCGTCGTGAAGAACATCACCGATTTCGGGGCGTTCATCGACCTCGGTGGCGTCGACGGCCTGCTCCACATCACGGACATGAGTTATGGTCGCGTGTCGCACCCGTCCGAGATGGTGCAGTTGGGCCAGGATCTCGAGGTCAAAGTCCTCGACATCGATTGGGACCGGGAGCGCATCTCGCTCGGCCTCAAGCAGCTCCAGTCCTATCCGTGGGAGAACGTGGCGGAGCGGTACCCCGTCGGGGCGCGGGTGCAGGGCAAGGTGGTGTCCATCACCAACTACGGTGCGTTCGTCGAGCTGGAGCCGGGGATCGAAGGACTGGTCCACATCAGCGAGATGAGCTGGACACGCAACGTCCGCCACCCCTCGAAGGTGGTGTCGATCGGCGAGACGATCGAGGCCGTGGTTCTCAAGGTGGACCCGGAGGAAGAGAAGATCTCGCTCGGCATGAAGCAGACCGAGCAGGATCCGTGGATGATGCTGCCGATGAAGTACCCCGTCGGCACCCGGATCACGGGGAAGGTGCGCAACCTCACCTCGTTCGGGGCGTTCGTCGAGATCGAGCCTGGCATCGACGGGCTGGTCCACATTTCCGACATGTCGTGGACCCGCCGGGTCCAGCACCCGTCCGAGGTCATGAAGAAGGGCGACACGGTCGAAGTCGTGATCCTCAATATCGATCCGGACAGCAAGCGCATCTCCCTCGGCCTCAAGCAGGCCCAGGACGATCCGTGGCTCAAGATCGGGCAAGACTACCCGGTGGGGACCGATCTCGAGGGCCGCATCGTCCGCGTGCTCGACAACACGGTCATCGTGGACGTTGGGAACGAGATCGAAGGGCTCATCCCGGCAACCCAGTTCCCGGTGCCGGAGAACCGCCGCGTCGAGGATGTCGCGAAGGACGGTTGGCTGGTGGACGTCAAGGTCATGGAAGTGGACCCGATCCATCACAAGATCGTCCTGGCCGCCACGAGCCAGCCGAGAGAGGGCCCCCCTCCGCCGGAGGGTACGGTCGTGTCGGCCGTGACCGACGAGCAGCCCGATGACGATGAGCAGCCCGATGACGACGAGCGCCTCGACGACGAGGCGGCGGTCAACCCCGTGTCCGCAGAAGCGCTGGGGGCCGACGAAGCGCCGGCTGCCGAGGAGCCGGCTGCAGAGGAGCCGACGGCCTCCGAGGAGTGACCGAGGGAGCAGTCCCAGACCGCCGGCGACGCCGCTCCCGTGGTGCCGCCGGCGGTTGTCTTTCCGGCCGGGGCGAGGAGGACGACAGATGACCATCGAGGCCAAGCTCGAGCAGCTCCAGCGCCTGCGCGACGAGGCGGAGCAGGGTGGCGGGCCGGATCGCATCGCGGCGCAGCACGCGAAGGGCAAACTCACCGCGCGGGAGCGGATCGACCTGCTCGTCGACCCGGGCTCGTTCGTGGAGTTCGACCGCTTCGTCGTGCACCGCGCCACGGACTTCGGCTTGGCCGACCAGCGGCCGCTCGGAGACGGCGTCGTCACCGGCTACGGCCGCGTGGACGGTCGCCTCGTCTACGTCTTCTCCCAGGACTTCACGGTGTTCGGCGGATCCCTGGCCGAGGCCCATGCCCAGAAGATCTGCAAGATCATGGATCTCGCCGTCCGGAACGGCGCCCCCGTGATCGGGCTCAACGACTCGGGTGGCGCGCGGATCCAGGAAGGGGTCGTGTCACTCGGAGGCTACGCCGACATCTTCTTCCGCAATACCCGCGCGTCAGGGGTCGTCCCGCAGATCTCCGCCATTCTGGGCCCCTGTGCCGGCGGTGCCGTCTACAGCCCCGCCATCACGGATTTCACGTTCATGGTGCGCGGGGTGTCGTACATGTTCGTGACGGGGCCCAACGTCGTGAAGACCGTGACGCATGAGGACGTCACCTCCGACGAGCTCGGCGGGGCGGACGTGCACGGGGGAACGTCCGGGGTCGCCCAGTTCGTGCTGGACTCCGAGGTCGAGTGTCTGGCGGAGATCCGTCGCCTCGTGGGCTTCCTGCCCGGCAACAACGTGGACAGCCCGCCGCGCCGCACCGCCACCGACCCGGCAGACCGGCGCGATGAGGCCCTGCTGGCGGTCGTCCCCGACAACCCGAACAAGCCGTACGACATGCACGAGGTCATCCGCCGGGTGGTCGATGATGGCGAGCTGCTCGAGGTCCACCGCGACTACGGCCAGAACCTGATCGTGGGGTTCGCGCGGCTTGGCGGACATCCGGTCGGGATCATCGCCAATCAACCCGCGGTGCTGGCCGGCGTGCTCGATATCAAGGCGTCGCGCAAAGGCGCCCGCTTCGTGCGGTTCTGCGACGCGTTCAACATCCCGCTGGTGACCTTCGAAGACGTTCCTGGATTCCTGCCGGGGTTGGAGCAGGAACACGGGGGGATCATCGTCCACGGCGCCAAGCTGCTGTTCGCGTACGCGGAGGCGTCGGTCCCCAAGCTCACCGTCATCACCGCAAGGCTTACGGCGGCGCGTATGACGTCATGAGCTCGAAGCATGTGGGAGGCGACTACAACGTGGCTTGGCCGACAGCCGAGTTGGCGGTGATGGGACCGAAGGGGGCGGCGGAGATCCTGTTCCGGCGGGAGATCGCCGCCGCCGCCGATCCGCAGGCCAAGCTCGACGAGGTCGTTGACGACTACCGCGAGAAGTTCGCGCATCCTTACGAGGCCGCGGCCCGCGGCTACCTCGACGACGTCATTGACCCGCGGGAGACGCGCCCGCGTCTCATCTCGGCGCTCCAGACCCTGCTCGGCAAACGCGACGTCCCCCCGCCCAAGAAACATGGCAACATTCCCCTCTAGTACGACGGTACGGCGCCATGACGGCACCGCGGTAGGACCCACTCGGGACCGCCGACCGCCGTTCCGCCGTTCCGCCGTTCCGCCGGAAGGGCGCGGGCAGTGAAGCGCGTCCTCGTCGCCAACCGCGGAGAGATCGCCTGCCGGATCATCCGGGCGTGTCGTGAAGAGGGCATCGAGGCCGTCGCCGTCTTCTCGGAGGCCGACCGCTTCAGTCCTCACGTCCAGGCAGCCGATGTGGCCGTGGAGATCGGACCGGCACCATCGGCCGAGTCGTACCTGCATGTGGAGCGGTTGCTCGAAGCCGCACGGCGTACCGGGGCGGACGCGGTCCATCCCGGCTACGGGTTCCTCTCCGAGCGCGCGCACTTCGCCGAGGCCGTCGAAGGCGCCGGTCTGCGGTTCATTGGTCCACCACCCGCCGCCATCCGCGCCATGGGTGAGAAGACCGAGGCCAGGCGACGGATGGAGGCCGCTGGCGTTCCCGTCGTCCCGGGGACCATCGACGCGCTGAAGGACCCCCAAGAAGCCCTGGCGGTGGCGGAGCGCATCGGGTATCCGGTGATGGTAAAGGCAGCGGCGGGCGGCGGTGGGAAGGGCATGCGGCGCGTGGCGGACGGGGCCGCGCTTCCCGGAGCGTTCCGGGCGGCGGTTTCGGAGGCCAAGTCCGCCTTCGGCGATGGGTCCGTGTACCTCGAGAAGTTCATCGAGCGCCCCAGACATGTGGAGGTCCAGGTAGTGGCCGATGCGCACGGACGGGTCGTCCACGTCGGCGAGCGCGAGTGCTCCGTCCAGCGGCGCCACCAGAAACTCATCGAGGAGACGCCGTCGCCGGTGGTGGATCCGGACTTGCGGGCCCGGATGGGACAGGCGGCGGTGCAGGCGGCCCGATCCGTGGGGTATCGGAGTGCGGGCACCGTGGAGTTCCTGCTCGCTCCGGACGGGACGTTCTACTTCCTGGAGATGAACACGCGGATCCAGGTCGAACACCCGATCACCGAGCTCGTGTATGGCGTGGACCTCGTGCGGGAGCAGCTGCGGATAGCGGATGGGATGCCGTTAGGTATCGCCGATGGGCTGCGCCCGCGCGGTCACGCCATCGAGTGCCGCATCACCGCGGAGGATCCGCTGGGGGGCTTCCTGCCGGCCACCGGACGCATCACGTACCTCCGCGTCCCCTCGGGGCCCGGGGTGCGGTGGGATGGGGGCATCGAGACCGGAAGCGACATCGGCCTGGACTACGACCCGCTGTTGGGGAAGCTGATCGTGTGGGGCGAAAGCCGGGAACGGGCGATCCGGAGGATGCGCCGCGCGCTCGACGAGCTCCTCATCGTTGGCCTCCCGACGTCACAGGCGTTTCACCGTCGGGTCGTCGACGACCCGGTCTTCCAGAGCGGCGCCTACGACATCGGGTACGTCGATCACGTCGGCCTGAAGCTCCTCGACGTGCCTCCCGCCGAAGTGGCCCTCCGTCACGCGGCCCTGGCCGTGGCCCTCGCCGAGCATGAGAGCCGGCAGGCCTCCGTCGCGCTGGCGCCCGAATTGGTGGGGGATGGCAGTGGCGGCAGTGCGTGGCTCCGGGCGGCGCGGCTGCGGGGTCTGCGATGACCGAGGTGCGTGTGCACGGCATTGCCACGGGCGGTGACGGGGTGGGGCGGCTGCCCGAGGGATTGACCGTGTTCGTCCCGCGTGCGGCCTCCGGTGACCTCGTGGACCTGGATGTCATCGAGCGGCGTCGGCGGTTTGCGCGCGGCCGGATCCGGTCGATACGCGAGGCGAGCCCCGAGCGAGCCGACCCGGCGTGTCCCCACTATGAGGGTGACGGATGCGGGGGCTGTCAGTTGCAGCATTTGACGCCTGCGGCACAGCTCGCGGCGAAACGAACCATCGTACACGACGTCCTGGCGCGGGTCGGTGGACGTGAGGCAGCGGTGCCCGCCGTCGTTCCCGCGCCCGCGCCCTGGCATTACCGGACGAAGATCACGCTGGCGGTGACCGCGGATCGGCAGCGCATCGGGTTCCACCGGTACGATGATCCCGGGACCGTGTTCGAGGTGGCGGACTGCCCGGTGGCGGTGCCCGCCCTCATGGATCTCCTGCGCGGCGTGCGGTCAGCTCGCGACCGGCTTCCGCTTGGGGTGACGCAGGTGATGCTTCGGCTCGATCGGGGTGGCGGGCGCCACATCGTGGTTCAGGGCGGGGATGCGCCGTGGGACGCGCGGCCGCTCGCCGCCGCCTTTGCCCCCCCCGCCCCTGCCACCATTTGGTGGCAGCCTAGCGACGGCGCCGTCCGCGCGGTGGCGGGGAGCGACTCCGCCTTTCCGGTCCTCGCGTTCCAGCAGGTGAGTCCGGCCCTGGCTGACCGGATCCGCGAGGATGCGGTGGGGTGGCTCGGGGCGGGTGCGGGCACCGTGGTGTGGGACCTCTACGGTGGGGTGGGGGATAGTGCCCGGCTCCTGGCCGCCGGTGGCGCGGAGGTGTGGAGTGTGGATGCCGACCGCTCGGCCGTGGCTTGGGCCCAACGTCAGACGCCGCAGACCGATACACCCGTGCGGTATCTCACGGGACGGGTTGAAGAAGTGCTGCACCGGCTCCCGGAGCCGCACGCGGTCCTGCTCAATCCTCCCCGCGGTGGTGCGGCTGCTCGGGTGACGCAGGTGCTGAACCGCCTGGGCGGCTCGGGAACGGTGCGCCGCGTCGCCTATGTCTCCTGCGATCCGGCGACCCTGGCCCGCGACCTGACGCGGTTGGGCACATTCGCCCTGCGACACGCCACCGCCTACGACCTGTTCCCGCAGACGGCCCATGTCGAGACGCTCGCGCTGCTGGAGGCCGCATGAAGTACACGGTCACCATCCAGGGCCGGGCGTTCGAGATTGAGGTGCGTGGCGGTGAGGCCCGCGTGGATGGCCAGGTGGTCCACGCGGCACTGCACGCGATCCCGGGAACGCCGCTCAGGGCGCTCACGCTGCCGACCGGCGTGACGGCGTATGCCCTCGCACGGCATGACGTCGGGTGGACCGTCCATGCCGGAGCCGATGTGTGGGACGCGCGGGTCGTGGACGAGCGGACGCGCCGCCTGCAGGAAGTCACCGGCGGTGGGCGGGCCGGGGGCGGCCACGTGGCGGTGAAGGCTCCCATGCCCGGCCGGGTCGTCAGGCTAGAGGTGGAAGTGGGCAGCCAGGTCAGGCAGGGCCAGGGTCTCGTGGTGCTCGAAGCCATGAAGATGGAGAACGAACTGACCTCCGGCATCGCGGGGCGGGTAACCGCCGTGCACGTGCAGGCGGGGGCCGCCGTGGCCAAAGGGACGGTGCTCGTGGAGGTCGCGGCGGAGGGTTGACCTTCGCTTTGGAGGGGCGTAGCTTACAAGTCTGTCTGGACTTACGGATCTACCAAGAGTGTGATGCAGTTGGCCATGAAGACCTACACCCAGAAGGCCCGAGACATCGAGCACCGCTGGCATGTCGTTGATGCCAGCGGCGTCGTGCTTGGGCGCCTTGCAAGCCAGGTCGCGCAGATCATCCGCGGCAAGCACAAACCGACGTTCACCCCGCACATGGATGGCGGCGACTACGTCGTCGTGATCAACGCGGAAAAGGTCCGGCTGACTGGTCGGAAGATGGTGCAGAAGAGGTATTTCCGGCACTCCGGCTACATGGGCCATGGCCGGTTCACGCCGGTGGCCACGCTCCTGGCCAAGCACCCTGACCGCGTCATCGAGAATGCCGTCTTCGGCATGCTGCCGAAGAGCACGCTCGGTCGTCAGACGCTGCGCCGTAAGCTCCGCGTGTACGCCGGCCCCGACCACCCGCACCATGGACAACAGCCCTTGCCGCTGCAGCTGACGAAGGACGCCGAATGACCGCGCAACCCGAACTCCGTTGGCACGCCGTGGGCCGTCGCAAGACGAGCGTGGCCCGCGTGTACCTGACACCCGGCTCCGGGAAGTGGAGCGTGAACGGTCGGACACTCGGCGACTACTTCCCGCGGCAGTCATTGGTCTTGCACATCCAGGAGCCGTTTCAGACCACGGACACCCTTGGCGCGTTCGACGTGAAGGCGCGGGTCAACGGGGGCGGGATGACCGGACAGGCCGGTGCGGTGCGCCTGGGTATTGCGCGCGCCCTGCTCTTGGCCGACGACACGCATCGGAAGAAGCTGCGGGCGCATGGGCTCCTCACCAGGGACCCACGGGCCGTCGAGCGCAAGAAGCCGGGACGCCCAGGCGCCCGGAAGCGGTTCCAGTTCTCCAAGCGGTAGGCGCGGAGGACGTCAACACACACCGCCGGATCTGGTGCTGGGTGTCCGCCTCGGGCGGATCGGTGCCGGGCGCGAAGGTGGTGGCGGATTCAACCCATTTGAGGACTATGACGCAGCCGTTGCTACAGGACCTGCTCGAAGCAGGCGTCCACTTCGGACACCAGACCCGCCGGTGGAACCCCAAGATGCGCCGGTTCATTTTTGCCGAGCGCTCGGGCATCTACCTGATCGATCTCCAGAAAACGCTGGCCCAGCTGCACGCCGCGCAGGACCTCCTGCGGAGCGTCGTGCTCAAGGGCGAGGGCGTCCTGTTCGTCTGCACCAAGAAGCAGCTCAAGCAGGTCGTGAAGAACGAGGCGGAAGGGTGTGGGGCGTACTCGGTCACCGAGCGCTGGCTCGGCGGCACGCTGACCAACTTCAACACGATCAAGAAGCAGATCCGCCGCCTCAAGGAAATCGAGCAGGCGCAGGACGAGGGGGCGTACGAGTTCTTCACGAAGAAGGAACAACTGCTGATTACGCGGGAGCGGGAGAAGCTCAATCGCTATCTCGACGGCATCAAGCGGATGGGCCGGCTGCCCGGTGCCCTCTTCGTGGTCGACGCCAAGAAGGAACGCATCGCGATCGCGGAAGCCAACAAACTCGGCATTCCGGTGATTGCCATCGTCGACACCAACGCTGATCCCGACGTCATCTCGGTACCGATTCCAGGCAACGACGACGCCATCCGTTCGGTGGCGCTGATCACGCGGGCCCTGGTGGATGTGATTACCGAAGCCCGCACCCAGGTGCCGCTGCGGGAAGTCTCCGAGGACACCGAGGCGTACACCTACAGCACGGAAGTCGAGACCGAGGGCGAGTCGGACGAGCAGCGCCGGCGCAAGAAGTCGCGTCGGAAGCGCCGGCCAAAGCCCGAGGCCATTGCGGCTCGGCTCAAGAGCGAGCCCGGCGCCGAGGCGGAAGCGAGTCCGGCCGAGGCCAGCGCGGGCGACGAGCAGAGCTGAGGCGGGCTGGCGCGCCCGCACTCGCGACCGCCGCTGCCGCGCACGCTTTGGTGCCTGGGGCGGCGGTCGTTGTATGCAACACCGCCGGACGGCAGGACGACAAAGTCCGAACATCCACGTAGGTATGGAGACGGGATAGCAGTCATGACGACGATGATCACGGCAAAAGAGGTGGCAGCCCTCCGCGCCCGCACGGGCGCCGGCATGATGGATTGCAAGAAGGCGCTCGAAGAAACCGGTGGCGATATCGAGAAGGCGTTGGATCTGCTGCGTCAGAAGGGAATCGCTCGGGCCGGCAAGCGCGCTGATCGGGGCGCCTCGGAAGGGGTGATCGGCAGCTACGTCCACTTCAACGGCAAGGTGGCCGTCCTGGTCGAGCTGAATTGCGAGACGGACTTCGTGGCCCGCACCGAGGACTTCGTGCAACTGGCCAAAGACCTTTCCTTGCACATCGCCTCGGCCAACCCGCTCGCGGTCTCCGCCGAGATGGTGCCGGGGGACGTGCTGGAGCGCGAGACGGCGATCTTCCGCGCCCAGGCGGCCGAGTCCGGGAAGCCCGAGGCCGTTCAAGAGAAGATGGTCGAAGGCAAGATCCGGAAGTTCCTCGAGGAGCGCGTGCTGCTCGAGCAGCCGTTCGTCAAGGACGATGCGGTCAAGGTGGGCGACTTGGTGAAGGCCGTCTCCGGGAAGCTGGGTGAGCGCGTCGCCGTGCGGCGGTTCGTGCGATACGAGCTCGGCGGCGAATAGGCGTGGGGCTCGCCTACCGACGGGTTCTCCTCAAGCTGTCCGGCGAGTCCCTGGCCGGGGAGCGCGGGTTTGGCCTCGACTTCGGCGTCCTCGCCCGACTGGCCGACGAGCTCCGCGGCGTGCACGCGCTCGGGGCGAGCATCGGCCTGGTGCTGGGCGGCGGGAACATCGTGCGCGGTACGGCGGCGAGTCAGCAGGGTATGGATCGGGTCTCGGCCGACTACATGGGAATGCTCGCGACGGTCATCAACGCGCTCGCCATGCAGGACATTCTGGAACGGACGGGAATCGAGACCCGCGTGATGACCGCCATCCGGATGGAGGAGCTGGCCGAACCGTACATCCGGCGACGGGCGCAGCGGCACCTGGAAAAGGGTCGCGTCGTCCTCTTCGCCGGCGGGACGGGGAACCCGTACTTCTCCACCGATACCGCCGCCGTGCTGCGGGCGCTCGAGATCGAAGCGGATCTCCTGATCAAGGCGACGAACGTCGACGGCGTGTACTCCGCCGATCCGAAGCTCGACCCCAAAGCCGAGTTCCTGCCGGAGGTGTCGTTCCAAGATGCCATGGTGCGCGGTCTGCGCGTAATGGACGCGAACGCCTTCGGCCTCTGCAAGGAGAACGCGCTCCCGATCGTGGTGATGAACGTGAACCAAGACGGCGCGGTCGCCCGGGTCCTCCAAGGCGAACGCGTGGGGACACTTGTGCGATGACCATTGAACTGCTGCAGGACA